>JBGPNG010000407.1:0-3034 GCA_041487395.1 Dongiaceae bacterium | reverse complement strand
GGAAGGGTTGCGGCGTGCCCATGAGCGGGCCCACGTCGCGCACCGGACGGATGTCGACCTGGCTGCCCGGCAGGAAGGCCACGGCGCCCGAGAGATCGACGGTGAAGCCGCCCTTGACCCGGCCGAAGATGATGCCGGTGACGCGCTGGTTTTCCTTGAAGGTCTTTTCGAGTTGGGTCCAGGCTTCCTCGCGCCGCGCCTTTTCGCGGCTCAGCACGGCCTCGCCGTTCTTGTCTTCCATGCGCTCGAGGTAGACCTCGACGGTATCGCCCACCTTGATCTCGGCCTTCTGGCCCGAGGCGGCGAATTCCTTGAGCTGCACCCGGCCCTCGGATTTGAGTCCGACGTCGACGAGCGCGAAATCGTTTTCGATGGCGACGACGATGCCCTTGAGCACGCTGCCTTCGAGGCCGTTGCCGGCGCCGAGGGATTCCTCGAGCAAAGCGGCGAAATTCTCCTTGGGGGCGGTAGCTGCGGCTGTTCTAGCCATGACGCGATCGTTCCTTTCCAATGTTTTTCCGGCCGACCGGTTGTGTCCGGCGGTCTTGTAGGCAGATCACGCCCCGGACGATCCGTAGGCGAGGTTCGGCAGGACGCGGCCGATATATGCTGCCGCCAGGGCAAAAACGCCATCGGCATCCAGCGTCGAGCTGTCGATAACCAAGGCATCCTTGGCCGGGGTCAGGGGGGCGACCTTGCGACCGCGGTCGCGAGCGTCGCGCTCCCTCATGTCCTGCAAAACGCGGCTGTATATACTCTTCACCCCGCGCTCGAGCAACTCTTTATGGCGGCGCCGCGCCCGGTTTTCCACGGGTGCATCGACGAAGATCTTGATGGGCGCATCGGGGAAAACGACGGTGCCGATATCGCGCCCGTCCAGCACGGCGCCCCCGGCGGCGCTGGCAAAGCGACGTTGCATGTCGCGCAGGGCCGTCCGGACCTCGGGGATGGCGGCGACCCGCGAGCCGGCCTGAGCGGCGGCATCGCCGCGCAGTTCCGGGGTTTGCGTGTCGGTTAAGACCAGTTTTTCGGCCACGGCCACGGGATCCAGCCCCTCTTTCTCGGCCATTAGGCCCACGGCCCGATAGAGCAGCCCGGTATCGAGATGGCGAAGTCCGTAGTAGTCCGCCAGGCGCCGGGCCAGCGTGCCCTTGCCCGAGGCGGCGGGCCCGTCGATGGCGATCACCGTCACCGGACTTGGCACCGGACCTGGCATCTTGCGGCCCGATTTCATGACGCCGTGAGCCTGGCGCCAAGTCCGTTCATCAATACCGCGAAGCCCGGAAAGCTGGTGTCGATGGGCGATCCGTCGTCGATGGCGACGGGGCGCTCGGCCGCCAGGCCCAACACCAGGAACGACATGGCGATGCGGTGATCGAGGGCGGCTTCGATGCGGGCCCCGCCGGCGGGCCTGCGCCCGCGGCCGCGCACGGTCAGGCTGTCGGGCCCCTCGACGACCTCGACGCCGCAGGCGGCAAGACCGCGGGCGACGGCGCCGAGCCGATCGCTCTCCTTGAGCCGAAGCTCGGCCAGCCCATTCATCACCGTCTCGCCCTCGGCGAAGGACGCTGCGATGGCCAGGATCGGATATTCATCGATCATGGAAGGGGCGCGCGCGGCCGGCACGCTCACGCCGTGCAGCCGGCTTGCCTTGACCCGGATATCGCCCACGGGCTCGCCCGCCTGTTCGCGCCGGTCGAGGATTTCGATTGCCGCCCCCATTTCGATCAGCGTGTCGATCAGCCCGGTGCGGTGGCGGTTGAGGCCGACATGGGTCAATAAAATCTCCGAGCCCGGCAGCAGCAGTGCTGCCACCAACGGGAATGCGGCGGAGGAGGGATCGGCGGGCACATCGATGCGCCGGCCGGTGATCTCAGGCTGGCCGATGATGGTGACGGCGCGGCCTTCGGGCGTGTCGCGGCTCAGGACCTCGGCGCCGAAGTGGCGCAGCATCAGTTCCGTATGATCGCGTGTCGGCTCGGGCTCGATCACCATGGTCTCGCCTGGCGCATTGAGCCCGGCTAGCAGGATGGCCGACTTCACCTGGGCGGAAGGAACGGGCAGGCGATAGCGGATGGGCATGGCATCGCCCGTTCCCGTCACGCTCAGCGGCAGGCGGTTGCCCTCGCGGCCGGTAAAGCGCGCGCCCATCTGTTTCAGCGGTTCGACGACTCGGCCCATGGGACGGCGGCGCAGGCTGGCGTCGCCGGTGAATACCGCCGAAATCGGATGGCTCGCCACCACGCCCATGAGCAGGCGCGCAGCCGTGCCTGCATTGCCGAGATCGAGCAGATCTTCGGGCTCCACCAGCCCGCCGATGCCCCGCCCGACGACGCGCCAGATGCCGCTTCCCTCGCGCCGCACCTCGGCACCGAGCGCCCGCATCGCAATCCCGCTGCGCCGCACGTCCTCGCCTTCCAGCAAGCCGTGGATTTCGCTTTCCCCGACCGCGAGCGCCCCCAGCATGAGCGCGCGATGGGAGATGGATTTGTCCCCCGGCACGCGCGCGCGGCCGGCAAGGGCGCCGGCGGTTCCGGAAACGAGCGGCTGCAAAACGGCGTCCCCCCTTGTCGGTCTCGGCGGCGGTACCCCTTGACCTTGCGCCGGGGCCCGCCAATTACCTTTTGACAGGGCCGGCCGATCATGGCAATTGGCAGCGCGAATTTAGGCGCCCCTTGCCTGGAGGATGTAACGCCCGTGTTGAAGCAAGCCTGGGGAACGAAGCGCCAGTGCCAGGAATGCGGCGCTCGCTTCTATGATTTGAACAAAGACCGGATCGTCTGCCCGAAGTGCCAGAAGGTCTTCGTGCCCGAAACGGTCAAGCCGCCGCGGCGCGGTCGGCCGACGCCCGTGCCCGTGGCGAAGAAGCCGGTACCCGCTCAGATCGTACCCGATGTCGATCCGGTGGATGCCGATCTGGAGGTCGCCGAAGGCGAGGAGGCGGAAGAGGTGTTGGAAGACACCTCCGAACTCGGCGAGGACGAGGACGACGTGGCCGAGGTGGTCGAGAAGGTGGACGAAGGCGAGGAGCGCT
>JBGPNG010000406.1:0-3044 GCA_041487395.1 Dongiaceae bacterium | reverse complement strand
CTTCATCACCAGGGATTGGGAGCGCTTGGCCCACTGCCGCAAGCCGACCATCGCCGCGGTCGCTGGATATGCGCTGGGCGGGGGCTGCGAAATCGCCATGATGTGCGACATCATCATCGCGGCCGATACCGCCAAGTTCGGCCAGCCGGAGATCACTATCGGCACCCTGCCCGGGGTCGGCGGGACTCAACGCTTAGCGCGCTCCGTCGGCAAGGCAAAAGCGATGGATTTGGTCCTGACCGGCAGGATGATGGATGCGGCCGAGGCCGAGCGCGCCGGTCTGGTCGCCCGAGTGGTGCCAGCCGCCGAGTTGATGGCCGAGGCCCTGAAGGTCGCAAAAAAGGTCGCCGGGATGTCGCGGCCGGTCGTTCTGATGGCAAAGGAAGCCGTCAACCAGGCCTTCGAAACGGGCTTGGCGGAGGGCTTGCGCTTCGAGCGCCGGCTGTTCCATGCCAGTTTTGCCACCTCCGATCAGAAGGAAGGCATGAGCGCTTTCGCCGAGAAAAGGCCACCCGCCTTCAAGAACCGCTGATCGTCTATGGGGCAGGGGAGCGCCCGTTCCCCCGCAGCAACGGCGCGAGGCTCGCCCCATAGGCGCCTTGCCATAGAACGAAGAATGTCAGGAAACCCCAGCCATTGTGGGAATCGAAGCTGGCAAACCCCAGCAGCGCCCCGGCTGCGGTACCGATCGCGACGGGGCCACGCAAGACCAACCGGCCCGGCGCGCGAAGCAGAGCCTTCGTCAACAAGCCAAGCAGAAGGCTACCGGCCAATCCGGCCGGTATTCCACCGACGAGATAGGCTAGAAACGTCTCCTCGCCGCTGAATCCGTTGGCAACGATATAGAACGCGACATGAAAGGCGCCGGCATAACTCAGTCCGGCGGCGAATACATATCCGGCCGCGCGAAGCCACGTGGCCTTGGCCCGAAAGTGCAAGAGGGCGCCGACGATGAGGCCGAACACCAGGCCTGGATAAACGCCGATCGGCAGGAGCAGAAGGCCAAGGCCCTCGAATTGGAAATTCAGATTCATCTGATCCGAAAAATCGATGAGCGCCCATGACGCGGCACCCGAGAGCATTCCGAGCATGCCCAGCATTGCCATATTGGCCCGATCGCCCGGCCTTGGCAGAATACCTTCGAGCATTCCGGGTTTTCCCCCCAGCCGACGTTCGACCTGGAACCAAGGATAGCACGTCGCCCTGGCCGACCGCTTGACGCCGCCGGGGCCGGCGGATATAACCCGCCGCCTCAATCAAAGCCTGGGAAGCGAGCCGCAGATGGCCCACCATACGTCGGCAAAGAAAAGCATTCGACAGACCGAGCGTCGCAGCACGGTCAACCGCGCGCGCCTGTCGCGCGTGCGCAGTTTCATCAAGAAGGTCGAAACGGCGATCGAAGCCGGCGATAAGAAAGTTGCGGCCGCGGCGCTGAAGGCCGCGCAGCCGGTGATGCATCGCGGCGTGCGCGCCGGCGTCCTCCATCGCAACACCGTATCGCGCAAGCTGTCGCGGCTCAGCGCTCGCATCAAGACACTCTCCTAACTTCCATCACTGTTGCTTCCCGATCATCACGGCGAAAAATCTAACATCGCCGTCGTGACTCGTATTGCGTTCGCCCCGCGACTGGCGTTAGAGTCATGATCGCGGCGTGACAGGGGGATTGTTGATCGCGGAATACAAGTAACAAACAAATAATTGTACTCCGCAATACTGAATTATCGGGCGACATTTACAAACTTGTTCGCGGGTGTTTCCGCGGAAGAGTCATTTTTTCAGTTTAGATTTTCGATCGTCGCGGCCAGTATGCCAGGCCGGACGGAAGGTTTCGACGGGCGCGGCGGTTCGAGGGGTCGAGGCGATCATGTCCTACGCGGGCGATCTGAAACCGACCGATGCCTGGAAGCTCCTCGCCGAAGACAAACGGGCGCAGCTCGTCGATGTCCGCAGCCGGCCCGAGTGGATGTTCGTGGGCCTGCCCGATCTCGGCTCCCTCGGCAAGAAACTGCTGCTGCAATCCTGGCAGAATTTTCCGGCCATGGATGTAGACGCGAATTTCGGCGCGGCGATCGGTCATCAGATTTCCGATCGCAACACGCCCATCCTGTTCCTCTGCCGCAGCGGCGGGCGCAGCCGCGCTGCCGCCATGGCGCTGACCGCCATGGGTTACACCAAATGCTACAACGTGGCCGAGGGGTTCGAGGGCAATCCGGACGACAAGCACCACCGCGGAATGACGGGCGGCTGGAAAGCCGCCGGCCTGCCCTGGATTCAGGAGTGAGATGCGCATCGTGATCGACGACAGCCCGAAAGCCCCCGGTGTCGACAGCGCGCTCGCCAGCCAATGGGCCCAGGTCCGCGGCCGTCTGCGCACGGAGTTCGGCGAAGCCACTTTCCGTAGCTGGCTCAAGCCCTTAACCCTGGTCGGGCAACAGGACAGCGCGATCAATATCGCGGTCAAGACGCGCTTCATGCGCGACTGGATTTCGCAGCACTACGCCGAGCGCATCCGCGCCCTGTGGCAGGCGGCCAATCCCGCCGTGCGCAGCATCGAACTGGTCGTCGACGGCAGCCGGCCGCAGGCCATGAAGGCGCGGTCGCTACCCATCGAGCGGCCCGCCAGCGAAGCGCCGCGCCCCGAAGCGCAGCGCAGCGAAGCGACCAACGGTTTTTCGCCCGAGGAAGTCAGCGGGCCCCTCGATCCGCGTTTCACCTTCGAGAATTTCGTCGTCGGCAAATCCAATGAGCTTGCCCATGCCGCAGCGCAGCGCGTCGCCGAGGCGCGGGCCGTTCCGTTCAATCCCCTGTTCCTTTATGGCGGTGTCGGCCTCGGCAAGACCCATCTGATGCATGCGGTCGCCTGGCACATCAAGAAGCGCACGCCGGTGCGCCGCGTAATCTATCTCTCGGCCGAGAAGTTCATGTACCAGTTCATCCGCGCGCTGCGGCAGAAGAACGTGATGATCTTCAAGGAACAGTTCCGCTCCGTCGACGTGCTGATGATCGACGACGTCCAATTCATTACTGGCAAGGAATCGACCCAG
>JBGPNG010000405.1:0-3055 GCA_041487395.1 Dongiaceae bacterium | reverse complement strand
GATGTGGCTGACGCCCCTGATGGTCGGGTTTTCCGGATGCACGCAGGTTATCGCCTCGTTCAGCAGCCGGCGCATGATGGGCGAGAGGCGCAGGATTTCGCCCGGCGAAAAATCGCTCATGTCGCGGTAATTCTTCTGCGGCTCCAGGATGGCGTAGAAATTGCCGCCATAGGAGACGTCGAAGACGAGCTCTCCCAGGCCCGGGCAATCGATCTTCACGCCTTCGGCATGGAGATATGCGGGCACATTGGTGAGCCGCACCGAATCGACATGCTCGCCTTTGCGCTTGTAGCTCGCCTCCACCAATCCTGCGGGCGTATCGAGGCGAAGCTCGCCTTCCTTGCGCGGCGCGACCAGGCCGCGCTCGACGGCGACGGTGACCGTGCCGATGGTGCCATGGCCGCACATGGGCAGGCAGCCGCTGGTTTCGATGAAGACGATACCGACATCGCAGTCTTCGCGGGTCGAGGGATAGAGCACCGAGCCCGACATCATGTCGTGGCCGCGCGGCTCGAACATCAATCCGGTGCGAATCCAGTCGTAATCGGCCATGAAGCGCGTGCGTCGCTCGCTTGCCGTCTTCGCGGGCAGGGCCGGGGCGCCGCCGGCGACGACGCGCACGGGATTGCCGCAGGTATGAGCGTCGACGCAGAAGAAGGTATGCGAACTCATGACTGTCTCCGAAGATCAGCCGCGGTTGTAGGCCAGCCCTGGAGCGGGATCAATAGCGTGCCGGTGTGGCGGCAAAAAGGGGCGGCGGCAAAGCGGCGAAGCGTTGCGGGGCGGCAGTTGATTTGCTCTAGTGCCTGGTCATGGCCGAGTCATCTTTGCTGGGGAGAGGCGATCCGCCGCCGGTCGAGACTTGCAACGAAGCGGGTCGGGCCGAAGCATTGCTGCTTTGCGATCACGCGTCGGCGGCTATTCCGGCAGCGCTGGGCGACCTTGGCCTCGACGCGGGCGAGCGCCGGCGCCACATCGCCTGGGACATCGGCATCGCCGACGTGACCCGGCGGCTTGCCAACAAATTGGATGCGACCGCCATCCTTTCCGGTTACTCGCGCCTGGTGATCGATTGCAATCGGCAGCTCGACGATCCCACATCGATCCCGCAGGAATCGGATGGCGTGACCATCCCGGCCAATCGGGGCCTCAGCAATGAAATGCGCCGTCGGCGCGCCGATGCCTGTTTCTGGCCCTATCAGCGCGCCATCGCCGCCCGGATCGACGGCAAGCGCGCCAGCGGCCAACGGCCGATCCTGTTTTCGCTCCACAGTTTTACGCCGGTGATGGAGGGATTCGAGCGGCCCTGGCATATCGGCATACTGGCGAACCGCGACCGGCGCGTGGCGGGGCCGCTATTGGACGCGCTGAGGCGCGATCCGTCCCTTGTCGTCGGCGACAACGAACCCTATGACGGCCGCCACGGGCGCGGTTATGGCATGATGGTCCATGGCGAGGAGACCGGCCTGCCCTTTGCCCTCATCGAATTGCGCCAGGATCTGATCGATACCCATCATGGTGCCGAGGCCTGGGCCAACAGGCTGGCGACAGTCTTGCACGAAATTCTCGTGGACCCGGAGTTGAGAAAGTGAAGCCTATGAGCGCGCCCGATTTCACCATCGGCATCGAAGAAGAATATTTGCTGGTCGAACGGGCGAGCCGCGATCTGGCGAGCGACCCACCGCCGGCCATGCTGGCGGAATGCCAGGCGATGCTGGAAGGACAGGTGAGCCCGGAATTCCTGCGCGCGCAGATCGAAGTGGGAACCACGGTCTGCCATAGCGTGGCCGAAGCGCGCGGCCAACTGGCCCATCTGCGCCGCACTGTGGCCGAGGTCGCTGCCCGCCATGGCTTGGCGCCCATCGCCGCGGCGACCCATCCCTTCGCCGAATGGCACCGCCAGAAGACGACGGACCGCGAGCGCTATACCTTGCTCGCCCGCGATATCCAGGCGCCGGCCCGGCGTCTGGTCATCTGCGGCATGCATGTTCATGTCGGGCTGGCCGACCCCGATATGCGCATCGATCTGATGGGCCAGATGGCCTATTTCCTGCCGCATCTTCTGGCGCTCAGCACGTCCTCGCCGTTCTGGGCCGGCGAGGATACGGGGCTCAAATCCTATCGCATCGCCGTGTTCGACGAGATGCCGCGCACCGGTCTGCCGGAGCTTTTCGAAAGCTGGGGCGAGTTCGAGCGCCATCTTAAGGTCATGGTCGATGCCGGGCTGATCGAGGATGGAACCAAGCTGTGGTGGGATATCCGGCCGAGCGTGCGGTTCCCGACATTGGAGATGCGCATCCCGGATGTGTGCACGCGCCTCGACGATGCCATCGCGATTGCCGCCCTCTATCGCTGTCTGTTGCGCATGTTGTGGCGCTTGAAGCGCGCCAACCAGCGCTGGCGCCGATACGCGGCACTGCTGGTCAACGAGAACCGCTGGCGGGCGCAGCGCTATGGCATCGACGAAGGGCTGGTCGATTTCGGAAAGGGACGGATCGTGCCCTATGCCGATCTGCTTGACGAGTTGATCGAACTGGTCACCGAAGATGCCCAGGCATTCGGCTGCGAAGGCGAAGTGGCAAGCGCGCGGGATATCCTGCATCGGGGAACCAGCGCGCACCGCCAGCGGGCCGCCTATCAATCGGCGCTCGCCATGGGTGCCAGCGCCAGCGAGGCTCTGAAGGTCGTCGTCGACATGCTTATTGAAGAGACCGTGCAGGGTCTCTAGATATCAGTCGACATCGGCCGAGTGGGCCAGAGGAGATCGACATGCACGAGTCTACCCGCATCGAACTCGAAGCGGCCGCCTTCCGGCGGCTGGTGCAGCATTTGCGCGAACGCACCGACGTGCAAAACATCGACATGATGAATCTGGCCGGTTTTTGCCGCAATTGCCTGTCGAAATGGTACCGCGCCGCCGCCGAGGAGCGTGGCCTCGACGTCAGCGATCCGGCGGCACGCGAGGCGATCTACGGCATGCCGCATGAGGTCTGGAAGGCGAAATATCAGAAGGGCGATGGTATTCCGGCCCTTCGGGAATTGGCCACCGGCAAGG
>JBGPNG010000404.1:0-3056 GCA_041487395.1 Dongiaceae bacterium | reverse complement strand
TACCTCATGCAGGCGCGGGTCCCTGAGCCGTCCCGGTTTCTCCTGATCCACGCCGGAGCATTTCGTGCCGCACTTGTGAGCGAGCCCGAGTTAGCGCTGGAGGTGATCGGCAGCTTGGCGGGCCAATTTCGCCGCATGGTCCGCCAGATCAAGAACCTGAAACTCAGATCCGCGACGCAGCGGGTTGGGTGCTACATCCTTTCCTTGTCCAAGCGGCAGGGCACGCCGGATCGTGCGATCTTGCCGTACGAAAAGAACCTCCTCGCCTCGGAATTGGGCATCACCCACGAGTGCTTCTCGCGGGCGCTGTTGGCTCTGCGTGGTGCCGGTCTTTCAGTCCAGGGCAAAACAATCGCCATTCTCGATGCCGCTCGCCTTACCGCTGAATGCATGCCTGATCCCCTCATCGATGGGCCAGAGGATGAGTTACGCGCGACAAATATCTTGGTCTCTTGAGGCGTCTGCAACAGTCCAGTCGAGGCGACTGCATGGGTAACGTCACAATCGCACTCGCCCTTCACTTACTGGCCATTGTGCTATGGGTCGGCGGGGTCGCGATGGCGACGACCGTGCTTCTTCCTGCCGTGCGGCAATTCAAGGGCGCGGAAGACCGGATCGCTTTCTTCAAGACGGTCCAACGGCGCTTCGCTTGGCAGGCCTGCTTTGGCCGGCGGCCAACCGGTGACGGGAGGAGCCGCATGATCCAGGCAAAGCCGTTCGACCGATATGCGAATGGCTGGATGCTGGGAGCCGTATGAGTCGAGAGACTCACGTACGGTTCTGGGAGCGTGCGGCGGTGAAAGTCTGCCGCGCGACTCGACTGATCGTCTTCGGGGAAGCCCACCTGCGGCGAATCCTGCGGGCGTATACGACTAATTGTAATGAGGCTCGCACTCATCTGTCTCTGGGCAAGAAGGCTCCAATCCATCGACCGATCCGGCGGTTCGGTAGGATCATATCGGCTCCAAGCCTCGGTGGCTTCCATCACCAGTACTGCCGGATCTAGTTTGCGGTAGGGACAACGAGTCGATGGAAGCGATTGCAGCCCCGCCTCGGCTTTTCCATGCGCCGAATCGGTCTTGGGCAGCGGTTGATCTGCGTCAAAGCCGCTCGGGCCGGTGACCCTATGCTTTCGTCGCTTTGAGCCGATGTCAGGACCGGCTCGGCTTCGGCGGTCGGCAGACATTGGGAGGTTTTGATGATCAGGAAGTTTCTTGTGGCGCTGGATGGCTCGGACCATGCCAGCAAGGCCCTCGACTTGGCGGTCGAACTGGCCGGAAGTTCCAAAGCCGCCATCACCGTACTGAATGTGGTATCCGACAAGCCCCTGACGGAAGGCGAGATTCAGCTCGCCCGTACCGAGTTCAAGTATGGAGTCGGACAAGCGCTGAACGCGCCACAGCTCATCCGGGATCACGCCAGCACCACCGCCGACGCGCTTACCGAGGCAAGCCAAGGCATTGTTGGCCTTGCGGTCCGCCAGGCCATTGGACAGCGACTGGTGGACAGGGGGGCGGCGGAGGCGAAGAGCAAGGGCGTTTCCCAGGTCAATACGCTCGTCGAAGCCGGGGATCCGGCTGCGACGATCCTGGCGGTCGCCGGCGAAGAGAAGCCCGATTTCATCGTGATGGGCACGCGTGGGCTCGGCACCATGACGGGGCTTCTCATTGGCAGCGTGTCGCATAAGGTCGTTCGTCTGGCCAATTGCTCAGTGATAACGGTGAAATAACGACGCCGGCCGCCGCGCATAGTGGTCTGCATGCCGGCTTGGCTGCTTCGCGACTCAGGCGAGCCTGAGAGAATATCGAACGTCGTCCGATCCGCTCCTGGACGGTTGGGTTCGACCTGCCGCCGCTTTATCGCTCGGATGATCGTCCGTCGACATATTCTGCGTGCGCCCGTTTCTTTGCCGGCGGGTCGATAGCCTCAGCGCCTCCGCAGGGGTCCCGACAGATACAAGTAAAAGGTTCGATCGGCAGTCGTTGATCTGCATCAAGGCCAAACGGGTGAGTAACTATCATAATAACAAACAATGCTTGGAGAAACGCTCTGTTGACGAATGGGGCGACGCGACACACAACCCTCGATCGGGAAAAGATTCGGCATTCAAATGGTGAATAAAATTCTCGTGGCTCTCGACGGCTCACCTTCGTCCGACAGGGCACTCGATCTGGCGATCCGACTGGCGACCAATACCGCGGCAAGACTCCTAGTCCTGACCGTGGCATCCAATGATCCGTTGACGGAAGCGGAAGTCAAACTGGCATTGGACAGGTACCAGCCCGAGGTGAGCGAACAGCTCGCCGCGCCCGAGTTCACCACGGCGCTCGAACAAGGAGGCGACACCATGGGGCGGGCCGGCCAAGCGCCATCGGGCAAGAGCGCATCGATTCGCAATGCCATGGGGCAGCATATTCTGGCCGAGGCGGAGACCGTCGCCAGGCGGAGGGGATTTTCCCCTGTGGAGACGTTGCTTAGGTCGGGTGATCCGGCAGCTGCCATCCTTGCCGTCGCCGCAGCCCAATCACCCGATCTTCTGGTCATAGGCAGCCGCGGTCTCGGCAATCGAGCGGGAAGTCTGATGGGCAGCGTCTCCGATAAGGTAGTCCGTCAATCGGGTTGCTCGGTGATCACCGTAAAGACCCCGGATGCGGAGGATTGAAACGGGCCCAACCACGCAGGGCCCGTCCGATTTAGGAGAGAGCAGATGATCAAAGAGCCCACGAGGTATGAACAGCGCATCGGAGACTATATGGAGACGATGCGGCTTTCCTTGGAAGCGAGGAAAGCGGTCTGGGGCAAATTGGCCTGTCACAAATCGCTGCTCGGCCGGACGATCAAGGACATCTTTCTATGCAACGGCACTCCGGGCAACGGCCAGAGCAACACACAAAGCCTTTGGGTGTTTACGAGCGACATTGCGAGCGAATTGCGCGACGGAGATTCACATATCGATATCGACTTTGCAAATCACAAGGATATCCAGTACGTCAAGCTGGCCGCACGAGAGTCGGATCTGTTCTCGGTCAACAGCAATTCCTTCATGACCATGCATC
>JBGPNG010000403.1:0-3064 GCA_041487395.1 Dongiaceae bacterium | reverse complement strand
CGGCAGCTTGGAGGCGCTTGGCATCCGCTTGCGCGACCATGACGTCCGTTTCGTCGAGGACGATTGGGAAAGCCCGACCTTGGGCGCCTGGGGTGTTGGCTGGGAGGTTTGGCTCGACGGCATGGAAGTCAGCCAGTTCACCTATTTCCAGCAGGTCGGTGGCATCGAGTGCGATCCCGTCTCGACCGAATTGAGCTACGGGCTGGAGCGCCTGGCCATGTTCGTACAGGGGGTGGAGAACATTTTCGATCTCGACTGGAACGGATTGCCGAAGAATTCCGGCGGTATGACCTATGCCGATGTCTATCTCAGAGCCGAACGGGAATTCTCGGCCTACAATTTCGAACTGGCCGATACGAGCGCATTGTTCCGCCATTTCGACGATGCGGAACGCGAATGCCAGCTTCTGCTTCAGCGTCCGCAGCCCCTCGCACTGCCCGCCTATGACCAATGCATGAAGGCGAGCCATCTGTTCAATCTGCTGGACGCCCGCGGCGTCGTTTCGGTGACCGAGCGTCAGACCTATATCGCGCGCGTGCGGGTGCTGGCCAAGGGTTGCTGCGAGGGTTGGCTGGCCGGGCGCGGCCTAGCGGCCAAGGCGGTCTAACGCCATGGCGGAATTTCTGTTTGAACTGCTTGCAGAGGAAATTCCGGCCCGCATGCAAGCGCGCGGGGCCGAGGATCTGAAGCGCATGGTGGGCGAAAAGCTGGGCGAAGCCGGCCTCGCCTTCACGCGCGCGGAAGCCTACGCCACGCCGCGCCGCCTGGCCCTCTGGGTCGACGGGCTGCCGCCCCGGCAGCCCGATCGGGAAAACGAGATCAAGGGTCCGCGCGTCAGCGCGCCGGACAAGGTGATCGAGGCCTTCCTCAAGGCCCGCAAGATCGCAAGCCTGGACGCCTGCGAGCGGCGCGGCAGCGATAAGAACGCCGCATGGTTCTATGTCGAGCGCCTGCCCGGCCGCGCGACGGGGTCGGTGCTGGCCGAAATCCTGCCGGGTATCGTTCTCGGCATTCCCTGGCCGAAATCGATGCGCTGGGCCTATGACCGGGCGAGTTGGGTGCGCCCCTTGCACAACATCGTCGCGGTCTTCGACGGCGAACTCGTGCCCTTCGATGTGACGCTGGGCTCGGCCGAGCGACCCCGTAAGATCGCCTCGCGCAAGGAAACCTTCGGCCATCGTTTCCTGGGGCCGCAGAGCTTCACCGTATCCAACTTCAACACCTATAAGGCGCGCCTCGGCGTTCGTCAGGTCATCGTCGATCCGGCCGAACGGCGCCATGTCATCCGCAAGCATGCCGAGCGGCTGGCCCGCACCGAATCCCTTGCCATTCGTCCCGATGAGGCGCTGCTCGACGAGGTCGTGGGATTGGTGGAATGGCCGGTGGTGCTGATGGGGCGGATCGATCCCGCCTATATGGACCTGCCGCCGGAGGTGCTGACCACGACCATGCGCAACCATCAGAAATATTTCGCGCTCCAGGACGGCGAAGGCAAGCTCGCGCCGCGCTTCCTTGTCGTCTCCAACATGGAGACCCGCGACCAGGGCGCCGCCATCGTCGCCGGCAACGAGCGCGTGCTGCGCGCGCGCCTCGCCGATGCCCAGTTCTTCTGGGATCAGGACCGCAAGATTCGTCTTGAGCAGCGGCTTCCGGCGCTGAAGTCGATCATCTTCCACACCAAGCTCGGCAGTCTGGCCGACAAGGTCGGGCGGGTGGAAAAGCTCGCTCTCGAAATCGCGCGCCATTTGCCGGGCGCCGACACGGTCGCCGTCAGCCGCGCCGCGCGTCTGGCCAAGGCCGATCTCACCACCGGCATGGTCGGCGAGTTTCCCGAGCTGCAAGGCATCATGGGGCGCTATTACGCGCGCCTCGAAGGCGAAGCGCCGGCCGTGGCCGACGCCATCGCCGAGCACTACGCCCCGCTGGGTCCGAGCGAGCGCTGTCCGTCGGCCTCCGTTTCGGTGGCCGTGGCACTTGCCGACAAGATCGATACCCTGGTGGGATTCTGGGCGATCGGGGAAAAGCCGACCGGCTCGCGCGATCCCTTCGCGTTGCGCCGGGCGGCGCTGGGCGCCATTCGCCTGGTGGTGGAAAACGGCCTGCGCCTGCCGTTCCATCACCTCATGGGGTTGGCCTCGTTCTATTTCAACGAGATGCAGCCGGGTATGCTGGTCGGTTTCGATCCGGCGGATCTCCTCGATTTCTTCGCCGACCGCCTGAAGGTGGCGCTCAAGGAAAAGGGCGTTCGGAACGATTTGATCGCCGCCGTGTTCGCCTTGAAGCGGGAGAACGGGTTGGGCGAAGACGATTTCGTCCGGCTGCTCGCCCGCGTCGATGCGCTGGGCAAATTCCTGGCCAGCGAGGATGGAACCAATCTGCTGACCGCCTCCAAGCGAGCCGGCAACATCCTGCGCATCGAGGAGAAGAAGGATGCTCAGACCTATGACCACGCGCCCGACGCCTCGCTTCTTCGCCTACCGGAGGAATTCAGTTTGGTCGAGGCCATGAAGGATGCCCGCGAGCGGGCCGAGGCCGCGCTCAAGCGCGATGCGTTTGCCGCCGCGATGGCAGCACTGGCCCGGCTGCGCGAGCCGGTCGACAATTTCTTCGACAAGGTTACCGTCAACGCGGACGACGCGACCCAGCGGGCCAATCGCCTGCGCCTGCTTTCCCGCATTCGGGCAACGCTGAACACAGTGGCGGACTTCTCGAAGATCGAGGGCTGACATGGGCCAGGCTGACAAGGGCCAATGGGTCTATCGCTTCGGCGAGGGCAAGGCCGACGGGCGAGCGGATATGAAGAACCTGCTCGGCGGGAAGGGCGCCAATCTGGCGGAGATGTCGCACCTGGGCTTGCCGGTGCCGCCCGGCTTCACCATCACGACCGAGGTCTGCACGCATTTCTACCGGAACGGCAAGGCCTACCCGGCCGGGCTGGAGGCGAATGTTGCCGCCGCCCTGGCCGCGATCGAGAAGCAGGTCGGGCGGAAGTTCGGCGATGCCGCCAACCCGCTGCTCGTTTCCGTGCGGTCCGGGGCTCGCGTGTCGATGCCGGGCATGATGG
>JBGPNG010000402.1:0-3067 GCA_041487395.1 Dongiaceae bacterium | reverse complement strand
TGCGGGCGTCGCCGACCCCGTTGAGTCGACACGGCCGCCGGCGAAGGCGAAATTCAGCTGATGGAGCGTGACTCCGGCCGTCGTCAGCCGAAAATGAACGCTAAAATCCGCGAGCCGCGCCGTGCCAGCGATGAGCTGCTTGGCATCGATTCGCGTTTCCAGATTGTTGCCTTGAGACGCCTCGATACGTAAAGGGAATGAGGCAAAGTTGCCGGCCTTGGCCCAAGCGATCTTGTTGGCCGGTCCTATCACTCGGTTGACGTCGAGCGTGCCAAAGCGAAGGGTTTCGCTCACTTCATCGGGCTGTCCGCGACCCGCCTCGCTCAACGCCAATTCTCCGGTAAACGCGTTGCCGGCGATCGCCCCCTTGGCGTTCGTCATCTGCCAATGGTCCAAGGTCTTTTCGAAATCCCCTGCGATCGAGACCGCAGGATTGGGGTCGATTCCAGCGTCGAATATCTTCAGGAAATCGCCGAGCTTGCGCACCTCGACCTTGACCTGGCCCTTGACGCCCTCGAAGTCCAAGGGCTCCGTCATGGTGCCATCGAAGTCGATGGTGGCCGGCGCCGTGGCAATGGTCAACTTCGTGCCGAACGGGGCCGATTTATCCCTTAAGACCGCGAAGGATTGGGTCTCGGCCGTCAATTTGACCGGCGTGTCGTTGTAGGCGCCGTCCACCGTCATCGTCACGGGCTGGTTGTCGCCCGGGCTGGCGATCGTCACATCGCCGAGGCCGATGCGCAGCCAGGTGCCGTCATTGAGTCGATAGCGCACGAGGCCGTCATGGAGGACAAAATCGATGAGGCTTGGGAATTGCGTGCGATTCTTGAGCACGACGGCGAAGCCGCTCGACGATGACGAACTCGTCCCGTTCAACTTCCAATTGCCGAGGCGGCTCGCGTTGCGTTCGAGGACGATAACCGGCTTCACGGCGTTCAGCTTCTGAAATCGCAGAATACCGCTGGAGATCGACCATGGATCGATCTCTGCCGAGAGGCTTTCGATGCTGATCATATCCGGCTCGCTGCTCCAGGCTGCGTTCGCCACCCGCAAATCCCGAAGCTCCAGCGACAGGGGGTTTCCCCAGCCGATGCGCAACTTGCCGATCGAAACGCGGCGCTCGAGCGACTCGCTTGCATATTTTTCGATCAGCGGCCTGAGATCGGCGGTGACGAGCCAGACAATCGCGCCGCCAACGACCAGGATGGCGACGCCCATCAGCCCGAGGACCGCGATCGCCACACGCTTGCCCGTCATTCGAACTTCCTGTCCCGGGAACCCCGCCCCATCGTTACCTGCAACCGGCCATCGCTGTCATTCAAAGATAGCGCTCGACCTCCCCTCAGGCATTGACAGATCGAGGCGCTCTTTGCCCGATACTGGGTCAGTTTGATGGCCTCATCCTTCGACAGGCTCAGGATGAGGAGAAAATAAAGTCCTCATGGTGAGCTTGTCGAACCATGAGGGCAAATTGACCCACCATTCCCTGCCTCCGTCACTTGCGCCCCTTCTTGCCCCACCTATAATGCCGCTCCTTTTGCGGGGGCGAGCATGAAGCCAGCGGTCGGCATCATCATGGGCAGCCAATCGGATTGGCAAACCATGCAGCACGCGGCGGAGGTTCTGGACGCTCTCGGTGTTTCTCATGAAACCCGCATCGTCTCCGCCCATCGCACGCCGAAGCGTCTCTATTCCTATGCCCATGGCGCCGCCAAGCGCGGCATCAAGGTCATCATCGCCGGGGCCGGCGGGGCGGCGCATTTGCCCGGCATGACCGCCTCCATGACGAACCTGCCCGTCTTCGGCGTGCCCATCGAAAGCCGCGCCCTCAAGGGCCTGGATAGCTTGCTCTCCATTGCCCAGATGCCCGCAGGTGTTCCCGTCGGCACGCTCGCCATCGGCAAGGCGGGCGCGGTCAACGCCGCCCTCCTCGCCGCTTCCGTGCTGGCACTGGGCGACAAGAGGATCGCCAAGGCGCTGGCGAAATGGCGCCAGGCACGGACCGACGCGGTGGCGAAATCGCCCCGGTCGGAACGATAGGCTGCGTCCCATGAGCGCCGAACAGGGGCAGATCATTCCGCCGGGCTCGACCATCGGCATCCTCGGCGGCGGCCAGCTCGGCCGCATGACCGCGATGGCGGCGGCCCGGCTCGGTTATCGCGTTCATGCCTATTGTCCGGAAGCGGATTCGCCCGCCTTTCAGGTCTCGGCCGCCTCCAGCATCGCCGCCTATGACGATCACGAGGCCCTTGCCCGTTTCGCCGATGCGGTCGACGTCGTCACATTCGAATTCGAAAATATTCCTTCGGCCACGACCGAGCTGTTGGCCGCGCGCAAGCCGACCCGCCCGGCTCCCCCCGTGCTGCATATCGCCCAGCACCGTTTGCGCGAGAAGGATTTTCTGGCTTCCGCCAAAGTGCCGACGACGCGCTACATGGAGGTCGCCAACGCGGAGGGTCTGGAGCGGACGGTCCGTTCCATCGGCCTGCCTTGTGTATTGAAGACCGCGCAGTACGGCTATGACGGCAAGGGACAGGTGCTGATCGCCAAGGAAGGTGACATCGCCCGGGCCTGGTCGCGCATGGGTGCCAGTGCCGGCATTCTCGAGGGTTTCGTCGACTTCAGCCATGAGATCTCGGTCATCGTGGCCCGCGGGATCGATGGTGTCACCGCCGTCTTCTCGCCGGTGGAAAACCAGCATCGCAACCACATCCTCGACACCACCATCGCGCCGGCGCGACTGCCCGAACCGATTCTCATGCGCGCCGAGGCGATCGCCCGCCACATCGCCGAGGCGCTGAACGTCGTCGGCTTGATCGCGGTCGAAATGTTCGTCGCGCATTCGGGCGAGGTACTGGTGAACGAGCTGGCACCACGCCCTCACAACTCCGGCCATTGGACCATCGATGCCTGCGTCACCAGCCAGTTCGAGCAATTCGTCCGCGCGGTCTGCGGCCTGACCCTGGGTTCGACCGAACGCCATTCCGACGCCATGATGAAAAACCTGATCGGCGCCGATATCGACTGCTGGCGCGAGTTATTGGCCGACCCGGGCGTCAAACTACAT
>JBGPNG010000401.1:0-3069 GCA_041487395.1 Dongiaceae bacterium | reverse complement strand
ATCACCAGCCGGTGCATCGTGTTCGGGTCGCCGGCATGGAAGCCGCAAGCGACATTGGCGGACTTGATGATCTTCATCAGCTCGGCATCATTGCCGATGTCATAGGCGCCCCAACCTTCGGCGATATCCGCGTTGAGATTGATCCGACCAGTCTTCATCGGCGGTTCCCTGTCGTTGCCTCCTTGTCGGTCGAAGCCTTCGTTCTGTCCATGCCAAATGGTATTATCTTTAGTGTGATAGTACAAATCTGTCCTGGGCGTCCCATCGGCGGACGAGACCGGCCTCGATTGCGATGACCGACCAGCCTCGGCCACGCTACCTCGCCAGCGGCGATACCGCGCTTGTCGTCGAGTTCGACGAGCGGATCGACCGCGCGGTGAACAACCGCGTCCTGGCGTTGGCCATGGCGCTGGAGCAGGCCAGGATCGCCGGCGTGTGCGAAGCGGTGCCGACCTTCCGCTCCCTGATGGTACACTATGATCCCGTCGCCACCTCCTTTACCGATCTCAAGAGGCGCATCGATGTCTTGCTGGTCGGCTTGACCTCCGCCGGCGAAGGCGGCAGGCATTGGGCCTTGCCGGCCTGCTACGAGGACGAGCTCGCGCCCGATCTCGACGAGGTGGCGAAGCGTACCGGCCTCACGCCGGCGCATGTGGTCGAGCTTCATGCCGGCCAATTCTTCCATGTCTACATGATCGGTTTTCTGCCAGGATTCCCCTATATGGGCGACCTTCCCGAAGCGCTCGCGTTGCCGCGACGCGAGAATCCAAGGACCCGCGTGCCGGCGGGCTCGGTGTGCATCGCCATGACCATGGCCGGAGTATATCCCCTCGAAAGCCCGGGCGGCTGGCATCTATTGGGGCGCACGCCGGTGCGTCTGTTCGATGCCAGGCGCAAGGGGGCCGTGTTGCTGGCCCCAGGCGACAAGGTTCGCTTCAAGCCGATTTCTGCCCGCGAGTTCCGAAAGCTCGACAGTCTTGCCCAGGCAGGCAAGCTTGTGATCGAGCCCGAAGCAACGGCGGCATGACCGGCGCCCTGCATGTGATCGAGCCCGGGCTGCACACGACGGTTCAGGATCTCGGCCGGGTCGGCTACCAGCGGCTCGGCGTGCCGGTTTCAGGCGCGCTCGATTCCATCGCGTTGCGCGTCGCCAACATCGTGGTCGGCAATGCGCCCGACATGGGAGGGCTCGAAATCCTCTTCGCCGGCCCGGCGCTCGAGGTTCAAACGGACAGCGTCCGGCTCGCCATCGCCGGCGGCAGCGCCGCCATCGAGGTCCTTGGGAGCCCGGCGCGCCGTATCGCAGCGCTGCAAAGCGTTCGGCTCCTGCGCGGCCAGCAATTCCGCATCGGCACCACAGGTGCGAGCGCGGTTGCATATCTCGCCATAGCCGGCGGCTTCGCCCTGCCAGCCTTCCTTGGCAGCCAGGCAACCTATGCGAGAGCGGCTCTCGGCGGGCTGAAGGGCCGTGCGTTGAAGGCCGGCGACCGGCTGCCGCTCGCGGCGGCGGCGGCCGAGCCACGGGCCGAGCAGATGCTGCCCGGCTTCGACCTGGCACGCCCGACGCGCGTGCGCGTGGTCCTCGGCCCGCAGGACGACTATTTTACGCCCGCCGCATTATCCTGCTTTCTTTCCAGTCGCTATCGTGTCAGCAGGGAGGCGGACCGGATGGGCATGCGCCTTGACGGTCCCGTTCTCGCGCACGCTAAGGGATACAATATCGTCTCGGACGGCATTGCGCCGGGAGCAATTCAGGTGCCGGGCAGCGGCTTGCCGATCGTGCTTCTCGCAGATCGGCAGACGACAGGCGGGTCCCCCAAGATTGCGACCGTGATTTCGGCAGACGTGCCGGCAATCGGCCGGCTCGGTCCGGGGGCGCAGATCGCCTTCGAGGCCCTGCCGGTCGAGGAGGCCGAGGCTGCGCGACGGGCTCTCGAGGCACGCCTTGCAGCGCTCCCCGGCCGGCTGCAGGCAATGCAGACCTCGGTCGGCCTGGACGAAAGGCAGCTGTTCGAGGCAAATCTCGTCAGCGGCGTAGTCGACGCCCGCGACCGTATCGATGGCAATGCCTGAGGCCGATTTGTACCGCTCTGCCCTATCTCTGGCAGGTATATGAAGTCGACCCTAGAGTTCGTACCATCTTCGCTGCCATAATCTCGCTACTCCGGCGGGGAAATAAGGACTCAGGGGTTGGGTGCCGTGGAGTGTCTCATTCGGCTCCGAATTTTGACTCTTTTCGGCGTCGAATGTTGACCCTACTCAATAGCTCGATCTTCGTGGCCGCAGAGTAGGTTAGCGCTAATGAGGTGGGGTCACCGTTGGACGCCGATTGGGGGTCAAACGCGATGCCGATTCACAGATGTCGGTAGAAAGTGCTTTGAGCCGCCAGGAAGCCAGGATGAAAACCACAGACAAACAAAATCTCTTCGCTGCGCTAGGGCGTGTCCTCAATTAGGGGATTCCCAAAACGGCGTTTGAGTGATTCATAGAGGGTCGGCCAATAGGAGGGGCCGGCCGATGACGCGACGCCATGCTTTACGGGATGACCAGTGGGCTCGAATTGAAGATTTGCTGCCGGGACGCGACGGGCATGTAGGGGTGACGGCCAAGGATAACCGGCTGTTCGTCGAAGCGGTGCTTTATCGTTATCGCGCGGGCATCCCCTGGCGGGATTTGCCCGAGCGCTTTGGCCCCTGGAAAGTCGTGCATACGCGGTTCACCCGCTGGGCCGCGAGCGGTGTTTGGGAGCGTATGTTCGCCCCGTGCACCGTCATGATCGTTAGATAGGTATGCCGGTGGCGGCGACTGGCACTCCTTATCACCTGCTCGGCGACTGGGTATGGGACTATGTGACCTTACCTGCGCTCGGCCTCCTGTTCGCAACCTATCTCATCAAGAAGAGCTTCGACGCCAAAGCAACCCATCAGCAGTGGGTACTGTCGGTCGAACACGTGGGCCGATTCGTGGACGAATGCTGTGTCCTTGGCTTGGAAGAGGAATGCACATCAAATGACCTCTATCAGAGGTATCAGGTTTGGGCCAATGAAGAAGGCGTATACCGCCGGCTCT
>JBGPNG010000400.1:0-3071 GCA_041487395.1 Dongiaceae bacterium | reverse complement strand
ATCTCGCGCCCGGCCGCGCCGGTGCAATTGGAGCCCGGCTCGCGCGATCGCCGTTCGAGGGCCGGATGAGGCCGACCGAGATGTCCCGTGAACTCGACAAGGCGAGGAATTCCAAAAGCCGGTACAGGCGTCAATGCCTCTCCATCGCAAAATAACGCGGAAAATTCCCCCGCGGTCAAATGATAGTGGTGGCTGGTCTGCATGGTCGAGGCGCATGAGCGGGAATCCAGGCGATGCCGGTCAAAGGCGAGGCGATGGTCCGGCCTGAAACGCAGTTCGAGCGCATCCTTGAATTGGGCGTGGCCGAACCCTCGGGGCCCGAGGGACCACATCTCCAACCGCCCGCCGGCCATCCGCCGGAGCATGCCGCCGCGCTTTGGGTCGGGCACGAAGGCCATACTCCAATGCGGCCGGGTGTAGTCGGCGAGGGCGCGCAGGCGGGATGTGCCGCCGGCCCCGAACAAGCGCCCAATCGTATCGATCGACAACAGCGAGAGGTGCTGTTTGCCGAGCGCGTAGATCGCGCCTCGGCGCAGTCCCATATTGCTGCGCCGGTGAGCAGGTCGATCACGGCAAAGCGCACGAGCTTGCCTTCGGCGATGCGGAAGATCGCGATCCGGCTGCCGTCGGCTACATGTACGAAACCTCGGCGCTCGCCTTACCCGATGACGAGCCTCACGCCCTCGTTCCTGCCGCTCATGCGGGGCGGGCCAGGGTCAAAGCCTATCGATCGGCGCCCTTCGATAGACCGACAAGGCGCCACGTCAGTCGCCAAGCCAAATCCAATAGTTGCCCTTGCACCGCCCATGCTCGGCAGTGCCGCCACAGATGACCTGACCCGTCGCAATGCCGGAGCGTATGATGAGGCCGGAATCGTTGCCCGGATCGATGGCGCGGTCCACCAGCACCTTGCCGGCAGAGTCCAGCAGACGAACTGAAAAAGGGCAGGATCCTTCGTTGCGAACGTGGACCATGACTTTCACGCCGTCACGGTTCGTCTCATCGGCGGCGTCGACAATCCACACCGGCCTATTGCTGCCGCACGGATGGTCGAACGGCCCCCCGCGAAGATAGGCCTTGGCACCACGCGGGCGTAAGACGCCATCGATGATCCACTCGTCGGACATGATGTCCTGTCCTTTCCAGGCCTAAGCAATTGACGCGACGATTCGATCGCCCTATGGGCGCCCTGTGCGAAAATTAATGGCGTGACCAATAGGGGGGAAATCTCATAAGAAGCGATTAATTTGTCGATCGCTTCCCGATGTTCCCTTCGCCGGGGTCATGCCGGCCGGCCGAGCCTGCAAGGACTAGCCGCCGGCGTTGAACCGGGCGTAGGCCGCCTGCCAAAGTTTCTGCCCCGCGTTGCTCAATTGGGACTCCTGGAGGGAGGTGGGGCCGATATCCTCCGGCGTCATGATGGCGGTTCGAAGATTGGGCGGGATGACATTCCTGGAAACCAGCGATTCGGCGGTGAGCGAATTCTGCGGCGGCTGGTAGCCGGTGAAATCGACGAAGTTGCTATAGGCGTTGTCCTGGTCCAGCAGAAAATTCAGCCATAGATGCGCCAGCACGGGCTTCGTCGTGCTCGAACAGACGGCCCACATGTCGTTCTGAATGGGGCCCTTGCCCGGCGGCGGGGTCCAATATTGCAGGACCGAGGGATCCTGACCCTTGGGCAGGAAGGCGAAAAACGCACTCAGCAGATTTCCCGACCAGGCGTGGTTCAGCCAGCTATTGCCCTGGGGCAACGTCTGATATCCCGTGATGTTGATCTTGGGGCTGCAGATCGGAATCAGCGCCAGGAGATCGGCCAGCGCCTGGTCGATGATCTTGGGGTCTTCCGTGTTGATGTCGTACTCGTGGCGATAGAGCATCGCCATCGCCAAGGACTCGCGGGAATCGTCGAGCACGGCAACGTAGCCTTTGTATTTCCGCGCGTTCCAGAAGATCGACCAGGGATTGTCGAGCTTGTCGATGTCCTCGGCGATCTTGTCGCTGCGCCAGCCGATGCCGGTGGTGTAGACGGTATAGGGTACCGTGTACTGCGATCCCACGTCATAGAACGGGCTCTGCAGCGAGGGCCAGACGTTCTGCGCCAGGTTCGGGACATAGTCGTGGTTGATCGGCTTCAGCAGCTTGCCGGCGACGGCTTGGGCCAGCCGGTCGCTGGTAATCTCGGTCACGTCCACCTGCACGGATTTATTGGCGAGCTTGGTGATCCCCTGATCCATGCTGTCGAAGACGGTCAACTGAACGTCGACGCCGTATTTCTTGCCGAACGCATCCAGCAGTTTCTTGTCGATGTAGTCGGCGTAATTGAACAGGTTGAACGTGCCGCCGGTCTCCGGCTTCAGCCCGCTTTTGATCGGGTCCTCGTGCAGGGGCAAGGTCACCGGCCGATTGGGCCGGGCCAGCGGAATGCCGCCGGGCCCCATCAATTGGCCGGCGCTGTCGGCCATCGCCTTATGGCCGCCGAACGGGATCGCCGTCGCGGCGATCCCGGCCATGGCCAGTGCGCGCAGTGCCTGCCGGCGGGAAATTCGACCCATATGCAGATCGGCCAGAATGCGGCTCGCCGCGAGGTCCCTGTTTTTCATGGCATGCTCCCCTGGTTGCGCTCCAGCGCGGCGATAGCACCGATAGACACTTCCCCCAATGCGGCCCCGACCCCGCCATCAACATAGGTGGCGCGCGCACGCGTAGACAAGACGTTGGCCGGCCGGGGCACCGTCCTGAATTGCCCCAAATCTGGCTTTGAAGCGCAGGAATTGGGTTCGAGCCCCGTGTAACACTGCGGCGATCTATTCGGCTCCTCGGGGCTATGATTGCCGCGCGAGAATATTCCAAGGGATCGGGAGAATTGAAAATGTGCAAGAGCGACCGCTACTTACGCCGCATAGCGCAAGTTGCGGCGGCTGTCGCGATCATGGCAGCCGTCCCCTTCGCGGCGGCGAAGGCTGGCGACAATTGGCGTCACCATGGCCACTGGGGCGGCGACGGGCAATGGGGCGATGGGAACTGGGGCAACGGGGACGGGGACTGGCATGGCGGCGGTTACGGCGGCGGCT
>JBGPNG010000399.1:0-3077 GCA_041487395.1 Dongiaceae bacterium | reverse complement strand
GGAGGTTTCGAGTTTCAGCCAGCGCGGGAGATAGGCGCTGGGCTTCATGATGATCTCCCGGCGCAGCACGATCTCCAGATCGCGCTCGGCCGTTTCCCCCGCCAGGCGCAAAGCGAGGCCGTGGCATTGCCCGCCGCGGTCCAGCGCCAGCATCAACCCCGGCCGGTCCGGTGTGCCCCGGAAGCGCCGGACCCAGAGGCAGAACTGGCGATGATATCCCCGCAGCAGCGCCGGACGGCGCTCGCAATCCGGACAAGCCGGGCGCCAGATGAGCGAGCCATAGGCGAAAAGCCAGACATCGCCCGGCGGCTTTCCTTCCATCACCCCGGCCAGGAGCCGGCGATAGTCGTCGTCGTCGCAGATCGCGTCGTTCGGGCCCGGGCCGCAATCGCTGCCCGGCGTCGTCAATTGCGCGCAGAGTTCGGGCGTCAGCGCCATGCGCCCGGCCGCCACCGCGCTGGATTTCGCGCCGTCGCCCGGACCGTCGCTCATCCGGCCGCGGCAGCCTCCGCCGGCTGATCCGGCGCGGCATCGACCGGATCGGCCAGCACCGCCAGAAGGCGCTCGCGGATCGCCTTCAGCCGCCGCTCGTCTTCGATCTTCAAACCGAACTGATCCTTGAGGTAGAACACGTCGACGGCCCGCGCGCCGAAGGTGGAGACTTTGGCGCTGGCGATCTGCAGCTTGAGATCGGCCAGCACGCGGGTCAGCCGATGGAGCAAGCCTTTGCGATCGCGGCCGTTGACCTCGACCATGGTATGGGCGGCACTTGCCCGGTTATCGATCAGCACGCGCGGGACCACGGTAAAGACGTCGAAGCGGCTGGGCCAGGCGGCGGGGGCAAGGATCGGTTCTTTCGCCCCATCTTTCGGTGCTTCGGCGATGGCGTGTTCGATGGCGGCCGCCAGCCGCGCCAGCTTGTCGGGCCGCTCGAACGCGCCGCCGGCATCCTGAATGGTGAAGCTGTCCAGCGCCTTGCCGTTGGTCAAGGTGAAGATGCGGGCATCCACGATATCGGCACCGGCCAGCGCGAAAGCGCCGGCGAGATCGGAGAACAGGCCGAGCCGGTCGGCCGCATAGACCGTGACCTCGGTGGCGGCGCGCTCGCGATCCACGCGAGTCTCGATGGCGAGCGGGGCCGCCTCGGATTCCGCGCGGCGCACCAGTGCCGCCTGGCGCGCAAGTGTCGGGGCATCGAAACCGAGCCAGTAGGCGGCATGGCCGCGCGCGAGATGGCGCTGAACGTCCTCGGGCTCCCATTCGGCAAGTTCGCGCATCAGCGCATCGGTTGCCGCCGCGATGCGTGTTTCGGCGGCACCGGCCGCGAACCCGCCCGATAGCTCTTCCTCGGCCCGCCAATATAGTTCGCGCAGCAATGTCGCTTTCCAATTGTTCCAGGTCTTGGGGCCCACCGCGCGGATATCGGCCACGGTCAGCACCAGCAACAGGCGCAGCCGCTCCATCGACTGCACCTGGCCGGCGAAGGTTTCGATGGTCTGGGCATCGTCGATATCGCGCTTGAAGGCGGTGTTGCTCATCAGCAGATGGTTCAGCACCAGCCAGGCGACCTGTTCAGTTTCCTCCGCACTGAAGCCGAGGCGGGCGCCGAGTCGCAAGGCGATCTGCGCCCCCAGCTCCGAATGATCGCCGCCGCGTCCCTTGGCGATGTCGTGCAGCAGCACGGCCAGATAAAGCACGCGGCGCGACAGCACCTGATGGACCACGCTCGATGCCACCGGCGCCTCGTCCTTCAAGGCGCCCTGCTCGATGCGATGCAGGATGCCGATGGCGAACAGCGTATGCTCGTCCACCGTGTAATGGTGATACATGTCGTATTGCATCTGGGCGACGACCCGGCCGAAATCCGGAATGAACCGGCCGAACACGCCCGCCTCGTTCAATCGGCGCAACGTCGCCTCCGGCCCCTTGGGCGAGGTCAGCATGGCGACGAAGAGGCGGTTGGCTTCCGGATCGCGACGCAGCCCCTTGACCAGCTTCAAATGCCGCGTGACGAGGCGCAAGGCGGCGGGATGGATATCGAGATCGCGGCGCTGCGCCACTTCGAACAGGCGCAGCATATTGACCGGCTGCTCGGTCAGGAACTCCGCCCCGGGCAGGCTGAGACGTCCGCCCTCCACCGGGAAACCTTCGATCACGCGCCGGCGCAGGCCGATGCTGGGCAGGCGCAGGAAGGGCTTGCGCTGATGGGCGGCCTCGATAGCGGCGCAAAAGATGCGCGTCAGATCGCCCACGCTCTTGGCGACGAGGAAATAATGCTTCATCAGCCGTTCGACGCCGCGCGTGCCGGCGTGGTCGGTATAGCCGATGCGCCGGGCGAGTTCGGGCTGAAGATCGAAAGTCAGGCGCTCCTCCGCCCGATCGGCGAGATAGTGGAGATGACAGCGTAGCGTCCAGAGGAAGGCCGCGGCCTTTTCGAAGATCGTCACCTCCTCCTGGGTCAGCACGCCGCGATCGACCAGACCCGCGATATCGTCCACCTGATAAAGAAATTTGGCGATCCAGTAGAGGGTGTGGAGGTCGCGCAGGCCCCCCTTGCCTTCCTTGATATTGGGCTCGAGCGAATAACGCGAATTGCCGGTGCGCCTATGGCGCTGATCGCGTTCGCCGAGTTTCGCTTCGACGAAATCGAGGCCGTTGCCCGTGGCGACCTCGCGGCGAAAGCGGTGCTTCAGCTCCTGGTAAAGCCGCTGCTCGCCCCAGAGGAAACGCGCCTCCAGCAGGCCGGTGCGGATGGTCATGTCGGCAAGAGCCTGGCGCATGCACTCGTCCACCGAGCGCGTGGCATGGCCGACCTTGAGGCCCAGATCCCACAGGCGATAGAGCATGAACTCCACCACCTGCTCGCCATGGGGGGTCAGCTTGTAGGGCAGCAGGAACAGAAGATCGATGTCGGAGAAGGGCGCCAACTCGCCCCGGCCGTAGCCGCCGACCGCAACCAAGGCCAGATGCTCGCCGGCGCTGGGATTGGCGATGGGATAGGCATGCTCCGTGGTGTAGTCGTAATGCGCGCGGATCAGCTGATCCATGAGAAAACAGGTTTCGCGGCCGACCTGCGG
>JBGPNG010000398.1:0-3080 GCA_041487395.1 Dongiaceae bacterium | reverse complement strand
GTAACCGGACAGGCAGGTCCCCATGGCATCGGCCGCAGAGCAACTCGCCCGTAACATCAATTTCGGCGCCTTCAACAAGGCGACGGAGCTGAAAAAGCGGATTTGGTTCACGCTCGGCGCGCTGATCATCTATCGGCTGGGCACCTTCATTCCACTGCCGGGAATCGATCCGGTGGCACTCGAGACGCTGTTCAGCCAGCAGGCCGGCGGCATCATCGGCATGTTCGATATGTTCTCGGGCGGCGCGCTCCGGCGCATGACGATCCTGGCCCTTAACATCATGCCTTACATCTCGGCCTCGATCATCATGCAGCTGATGACGAGCATCATCCCCTCCCTCGAGGCGATCAAGAAAGAGGGCGAGGCCGGCCGCAAGAAGATCAATCAATATACGCGCCTGCTGACCGTGGGCCTCGCTGCCGCCCAGGCATTCGGCATCGCCAACGGGCTGGCCGGCATGCATGCGCCCAGCGGGCCCGTGGTCGTCGCCGCCGGACCGGTCTTCTATGTCACCACGGTCGTCTCGCTGACCTGCGGCACGGTCTTCCTGATGTGGCTGGGCGAACAGATCACCCAGCGCGGCGTCGGCAACGGCACTTCGCTTATCATCTTCAGCGGCATCGTCGCCCGCCTGCCCAGCGCGCTGGTCAGCACGTTGGAACTGGGCCGCACGGGCGCGCTGGAGGTTTGGGTCATCCTGGGGCTCATGGTTGTCGTCGCCGCCGTCATCGGTTTCATCGTCTTCTTCGAGCGCGCCCAGCGCCGCATCATCGTGCAATATCCCAAGCGCCAGGTCGGCAACAAGATGTTCGGGGGCGAAGCCTCGCATCTGCCCTTGAAACTCAACAGCTCCGGCGTCATCCCGCCGATCTTCGCCAGTTCGCTGCTGCTGCTGCCCGCATCCATCGCCGGATTTGGCGCCGGCGCCAACTCCAACTGGGCGCAGTTCTTTGCCCTCTACCTCGGCCATGGCAAGCCGCTCTATCTGTTGCTCTATGTCGCGCTCATCGTGTTCTTTGCCTTCTTCTATACCGCCGTCGTTTTCAACCCTGCCGATACGGCCGACAATCTGAAGAAATACGGCGGATTTATTCCGGGCATCCGGCCGGGCAAGAATACGGCCGACTACCTGGATTATGTGCTGACCCGCTTGACGGTGCTGGGTGCGGCGTATCTGGCGATCGTCTGCGTGCTGCCCGAAATGCTGCTGGCATGGCGGGCGTTGCCGTTCTATTTCGGCGGCACCAGCCTGCTGATCGTCGTTTCGGTCACCATGGATACGGTGGCGCAGATCCATTCCCATCTGCTGGCCCATCAATACGAAGGCCTCATCAAGAAATCCAAGCTCAAAGGCCGTCGGTGAAGGTTGTCCTGCTCGGCCCTCCCGGCGCGGGTAAGGGTACCCAAGCCAAGCGCCTCGAGGATTTGCGCGGGCTGAAGCAGCTTTCAACGGGCGACATGCTGCGGGCGGCGGTCGCTGCCGGCACGCCGCTCGGTCGCCAGGCAAAGCAGGTGATGGAATCCGGTGCGCTCGTGCGCGACGATTTGATCGTTGCCATGATCGCCGAACGCATCGCGCAAAGCGATTGCGCCAAGGGTTTCGTCCTCGACGGTTTTCCCCGTACCCTGCAGCAGGCCGAGGCGCTGGATGCCATGCTGAAGACGCGGGGCCGGGGTCGCATCGACCGGGTGATTGAGCTTGCCGTCGACGAACCGGCCCTCATCGAACGCATCGCCGGGCGTTTTGCCTGCGCCAAATGCGGGGCCGGGTATCACGACAAGTTCAAGCTGCCAAAGAAGGCGGGAGTCTGCGATCGCTGCGGGAGCAGCGAATTCTTGCGCCGGCCGGACGACCGGGCCGAAGCGGTCGCCGTTCGCCTGGAGGCCTATCGGCGCCAGACCGCCCCGATCCTCCCCTATTACCAGGACCGCGGCCTGTTGAAGACCGTCGATGGCATGGCCTCCACGGAGGAAGTTGCCCGCCAGATCGACCGAATTCTCGATGCCGCTTGAATCGGCGGAAGGTGTCGCTTAAGTGATTGACGGGCGCGCGGTTTTTCATATAATCCGCCGCCTCGGATCGCGCCGTGGCCGGGCCGGATTGGCGCGTTTACAAGTTGCCCGGGTACTTTTCTAGCATTCTCAAGGAGATAGAACAGTGGCGCGTATTGCCGGCGTCAATATACCGACGCAGAAACGGGTCATGATTGGCCTGACTTATATCCATGGAATCGGCCGCACCCGAGCCCAGGCAATCATGGAGAAGCTTGGCATTCCGCCGGAGCGTCGCGTCAGTCAGCTGACCGATGCCGAGATCCTGCGCATCCGCGAACTGATCGACCGCGAGTACCGCGTCGAGGGCGATTTGCGCCGTGAAGTGGCGATGAACATCAAGCGATTGATGGACCTCGGCTGCTATCGGGGCTTGCGCCACCGCAAGGGCCTGCCGGTCCGCGGACAGCGCACCCATACCAACGCCCGCACCCGCAAGGGGCCGGCCAAAGCCATCGCCGGCAAAAAGAAGACGGTTTAAGGACATCCATCTATGGTCAAGACAGCCACCGCGCGTCCGCGTCGCCGCGAACGGAAGAACATTACCTCCGGCGTTGCCCATGTGAACGCCAGTTTCAACAACACCATGATCACCATCACCGATGCGCAGGGCAATTCGATCGCCTGGGCCTCTTCGGGAAGTTCGGGCTTCAAGGGTTCGCGCAAGTCGACGCCCTATGCGGCGCAGATCGCTGCCGATTCAGCGGCCCGCAAGGCGATGGAGCATGGCGTGAAGACTATCGAAGTGGAGGTCAAGGGACCGGGCTCGGGGCGTGAATCGGCGCTGCGTGCACTTCAGGCCGCGGGCTTCACCATTACGTCGATCAAAGATGTGACGCCGATCCCGCACAACGGTTGCCGGCCGCCCAAGCGCCGGCGAATCTGATCGGCTATTTTCCGGCCCGCAAGCGGCCGGCGACGACAGGAATTGAGACGATACAGGAGGCGGGGCAGGCGCTCCGCCGTCAGCGTTAGAGGTCGAGACCGTGATTCAGAAAAACTGGACCGAAATGATCAAGCCGAACAAG
>JBGPNG010000397.1:0-3080 GCA_041487395.1 Dongiaceae bacterium | reverse complement strand
GGCCGCTCATCTACATGGAGGATGTCGGCCGCCATAACGCGATCGACAAGATCGCGGGATATATGCATCTGAACGGCATCGGGACGGCGGGCAAGATTTTCTATACGACCGGCCGGCTGACCAGCGAGATGGTCATCAAGACCGTCCAGATGGGAATTCCGATTCTGATCTCGCGCTCCGGCTTCACCGCCTGGGGCGTCGAGCTTGCCCGCCAGGCGAATCTCACGCTGATCGGCCGGGCCAAGGGCAAGCGTTTCGTGGCTCTTGCCGGCGAGAGCCGCATCCGCTTCGACAGCGATCCGGGCGCGATCGCCGATGAACCGGCCCGCCACCGGCGCAAAGCGAGCCCGGAGGACGATGCAGCCTGAAGGCAAGCCTTCGCCCGAGCGGGCCGGCGCCGATCGACCGGCGATCCTGGGCCTGCTGCTGGCGGGCGGCCTCGCGCGGCGCATGGGAGGCGGCGACAAATGCCTGCGCCTTCTCGCCGGCCGACCGATCCTCGCCCATGTCGTCGAACGCCTGGCGCCACAAACCTTCGAGCTTCTGCTCAACGCCAACGGCGATCCCGCGCGCTTTGCCGAATTCGGAATTCCGATCGCTGCCGACAGTGTCGAGGGCTTTGCCGGCCCCTTGGCCGGGATCTTGACCGGGCTCGACTGGGCGGCAGGCCATGTTCCCGATTGTCCTCTGGTGCTTTCGGTACCGACCGATGCGCCCTTCCTGCCGCGCGATCTCGCCTTTCGACTTCAATCGGCGCGTAAGTCCGAAGGCGCCGACATCGCATTGGCAGCCAGCGGCGGACAGCCCCATCCCGTCATCGGCCTCTGGCCGGTCGCCTTGCGCGAAGACTTGCGCCGCGCCCTCGTCGACGAAGACATCCGCAAGGTCGATGTCTGGACCGCCCGCTATCGCGTTGCGATGGTCGATTTTCCCATTGATCGCATCGACCCGTTCTTCAACGCCAACCGGCCGGAGGATCTGGCCGAGGCGGAAGCGCTGATCGCGGCTTGCCGCGCGAGTTGACGCAAGGTCGTCGCAGGTCCAGATTCGTTTCATGGACGATGCAATTGGCAAAAACCCTAATTGGATCAGGGCTATAGAGGTGAGTGCGCTGCAGCGCGACACGCGCGCGGTGGTTCGCCATGACGGCCGTCAGATCGCCGTCTTTGCAACCGCCGATGGCATCTTCGCCTGCAACAACCGCTGCCCGCATGAGGGCTATCCGTTGAAGGAAGGAACGCTTGGCTCGGACTGCGTCCTGACCTGCAACTGGCACAACTGGAAATTCGATCTCAAGACCGGCGCCAATCTCGATCGCGGCGAGGGGCTGCGCATCTACCCCGTTCGCCTGCGCGATGGCGACATCTGGCTCGATGTGGCCGAGCTGCCGGTCGAAATCCGCCGCGCGGTCGTGATGGCAAGCCTGAAGGGCGCGTTCGACGACGAAGATTATGAGCGTCTCGCCCGCGATCTTGCTCGCCTGGCTGAACTCGGCGATCCACGCGAGGCGCTGACCGCCGCCATCGACTGGTCGTGGCAACGGTTGGAATATGGCTGGACCCATGCCTATGCCGGCATGGCCGATTGGCTGATGCTCTATGAGGAACGCGCGGCCGATGCGGAAACCCGCCTCATCTGCTTGTTGGAAAGCATCGCCTATCTTGCCGCGGAATGCCTGCGTCAGCCGGAGCATCCTTTCGCACCTGGGCATCGGCCGTGGGATGAAAGCGTTTTCCTCGATGCCATCGAGGCCGAAGACGAGGCAGCGGCGGTTGCATGCTTGCGCGGGGCGTTTGCCGAGGGTCTGCATTTCGCCGATCTGGAGCGGGCCTTCAGCCGTGCCGCACTCGCCCATTACGCCGATTTCGGCCATTCGATGATTTATGCCGTTAAGGCCGGGCAATTGATCGCCAGCCTCGGCCCAGCGGTCGAGGCGCCGCTGCTGTTTTCCCTGGCCCGATCTTTCGTCTACGCGACCCGCGAGGAGCTGATCCCTGAATTTCGCGATTACGCCGCGGCCCATAAAAACTGGGGCGGCAGCGCTACGGCGCCGGCGATGGCCGATTACGATGGTCTCAACGTGCGTCGGGCGCTTGCCCTGACGGCGGGGCATGGTGCCGCCGAGCCCTTGGCGCTCTATCGGGCGCTGCTGGGCGCCAATGCGCGAAATTTGCTGATGCTCGATTTGAAGCTCCAGACCGGGATCGATCAGCCGTTGGCGGACAACGCGGGCTGGCTCGACGTAACCCATGGGATCACCTTCGCCAATGCGGTTCGCCGGCAATGCACGAAGTTTCCCGAACTCTGGCCGCAAGGCTTGCTGCAGATGGCCTGTTTCACGGGGCGCAACAGCGGCTATGTGGATCCCACCGTGTCGCTCGAACGTTGGCGCATCACTAATCCACCGAGCTTTTTCGAGGCGGCGGTGGAAGGCCTGTTCGACCATGGCCGCGCTGAACACATCGTTGCCGTTCATCTTCTGAAGACGACCTTGGCGGCCCGCGCCGAAATTGCGGACGGCGCGGCGGGCGAGGCATCGACGACGCTCGTCGCCGGCATAAACCGTTTCCTCAATTCGCCCATGCGCCGCCGCCACGTCCGGCGCACCATGCGCCAGGCGATGAAATTCGTCGCCCGCGGGGATTAAGGCTTCGCCGTTGCCCCTTCGTGACGAAGCGAAAGAAGGAGACGTACGCGCGGCGATCGGGCGAATTCCGAATCTGGCGCAAGGGAAGGCCGAATGGACGATTTCTTCGCTCCCTAGTTTCACCAACCGCACCTTCCGCATCGCGCGGGGCAACGAAGCCTATGTGCTGCGCCTGCCGGGCCGCGGGACCGAGCGCTATATCGATCGCGCGGCCGAAGCGGCCAATGCGCGCGCCGTCGCAGCGATCGGCTTGTCGCCGGAGGTCGTGTTCGCCGATCCGCCCCGGGGCCTGATGCTGAGCCGTTTCGTGGATGGTGCGGAGCCTTTGTCGGCGCTGCGCCTGCGGGAGCCCGCGGAACTTCATGGCAGCATCCGCCTGTTGCATCGTTTGCATGGCAGCGGCCTCGTTTTTCAGGGTCGCATGCAGCTTTAT
>JBGPNG010000396.1:0-3090 GCA_041487395.1 Dongiaceae bacterium | reverse complement strand
CAAAACGTCATTTCCGTCGGCATGTTGTCCGAAGGCTGGGATGCCAAGACCGTTACCCATATCATGGGCTTGCGGGCGTTCAGCAGCCAATTACTGTGTGAGCAGGTTGTCGGGCGAGGACTGCGGCGAACATCCTACGATGTCGATAAGGAAACGGGAATGTTCGAGCCATTGGAAGGCGGCTGCCTCTGCGGGGCAGTGCGCTATCGCGTGACCAAGGAACCGTTGGACAGCGACTATTGTCACTGCCGCATGTGCCAGAAAACCTCCGGCGCGCCGCTGCAGGTTTCGGCGGAATTCCCGGTCGACGGATTCACCGTGACCAAGGGAGCGCCCAAAGCCTATCGCTCTTCTGCCTGGGGCCTGCGCCATTTCTGCCCCGACTGCGGCAGCCAGCTCACTTTTTGCCGGACGGAAAAGCCGAGTTACATTTCGGTCAATCTGCCGACCCTGGACCGCCCCGAGAAACTGCGCCCGCGCATGCACATCTGGGCTGCCAGCCGGATTCCCTGGTTCGAGGTGAAGGACGATTTGCCGCGTTACGATGGCGAAGGCCCGTCGGTCACCAGATAGCCAGCGGAGAATTCGCCGTGCGCGTAGTCATGATTCCCAGATCCGGCGAGCCGGACGTGATGGAAATGGTGGAACGCCCGGCACCGGTCTCAGGCCCGGGCGAAGTGGCGATCGATGTCGTCTATTGTGGCTGCAATTGGGCGGACACCATGGTGCGGCGCAATACATATCCGCATCCCGTCGCATATCCAGTGGTGCCCGGCTTCGAGGTTTCTGGCCATGTCAGCGCCATTGGTCCTGGCGTAACCGGCATTCAAAAAGGTGATCGGGTGGCGGCTTACTTGCCCGAAGATGGCGGCTACGCCGAGACCTGCGTCGTGCCACTTGAATGTGTCATTCCGTTGCCGCCGGAGATTGCGCTGGATATTGCGGCCGCGTTCCCGGTTCAAGCTCTGACCGCGTATTTCTTGCTCCACATGATCGGTCGTGTTCAACCCGGCTGGGTCGTTCTGATTCATGCCGTCGGCGGCGGAGTCGGGCTCTGTTGCACCCAACTCGCCGTCAAGGCAGGCGCTCGCGTAATCGGGACGGTTGGCACTGCAGGCAAGGAGCGCCGGCCGCTGGAGTTCGGTGCGAGCCAGGTAATCAACAGGGGCGAAGCCGATTTCGTCGCCGCGGCGTTGGAAATCTCCGAGGGCAGGGGGGTCGATCTTGTGCTTGATTCCGTCGGCGCCTCCACGCTCGACCGAAGCTTTGCCGCGCTGAAGAAGCTCGGCCATGCCGTCAGCTATGGAGAAGCGGAGGGTAGGCCGTTCACGAATTTATGGGAACGTATGGTGCCGAAGTCATTGACCTTGTCGCGCTTCCATATGGGTCATGTCGAGGTCGGCTCACCGGATTGGAAGGCGGGCGTCGATCACGTTCTCGGCGGCATCGTCGATGGATGGCTTAAGATACCCATCGAGAGTTTCTATCCAATGCGCGAGGCGGGTGCGATGCATGCTCGTCTCGAAGCGCGACAGGTATCGGGCAAGCTGCTGCTCGCGACGCACGAATAGCAGGACGCCGTCTCGCAACGGAGAACGAGCAATGAATTTTGCCGATCGTTCGGTGATCGTCACTGGCGCCACCTCGGGCATCGGCGCGGCAATCGCGCGGCATTTTGCCGATCTTGGCGCCAGCCTTGTCCTGACCGGGCGAAATGCCGAGCGCGGTACACGCATAGCGAAGGAGATCGAAAGCAGCGGCGCAAAAGCGATCTTTCTCGCTGGCAACATAAACGATCCAGCCATGGCTGACGCGCTGGTGCAGCTCACCCTAAAGCACTTCGGGCGGCTGGATGTACTGATCAACAACGCCGGCATACTGCATCGCGGATCAGCGCTCGACTGCACGGACGAGCAGTGGGATGAGACCATGGCGACCAATGTGACGTCTGTGTTCCGCATGTCCCGCGCCGCCCTGCGGGTGATGAAAGCGCAACGGCGCGGCTCAATCGTCAACATCGCCTCCGATTTCGCTTTGATCGCCGGGCCCAATGCTTTCGCCTATTGCACCAGCAAGGGCGCCTTGGCGCAGATGACGAGAGCCATGGCCATAGACCACGCCCGCGACGGTATTCGCGTGAATGCCATCTGCCCGGGGGATACGGACACGCCCATGCAGGACAGCGCCTTCACCGACGGCGACAGGGTGGCGGGGCTGGCAAAGGTGGGGGAGACTGTGCCGCTCGGCCGCGTTGCAACGCCGCTGGAAATCGCCAGGGCCGCCGCCTTCGTCGCCTCAGAGGATGCCAGCTACATCACCGGCGCCATGATACCTGTCGACGGCGGTACGACCGCCCGTTGAGTGTTGCGCGCTAGGCCGCCCCGCCGACCGCCGTAGATTGCTCGGGTGAGTTGTCGACCCGTTCGGCGAAATGGCAAGCCACCGCCTGGCCTTGCGCGGCTGGCCGCAACTCAGGTTCCTCGCTCGTGCATCTCGTGGGGTTACCCAGTTGCTGGCGCAACCAGCAACGCGTGCTGAAGCGACAGCCACTGGGTGGATTGGCCGGGCTCGGCATGTCGCCCGTCAGGATGATGCGCTGGCGAGTCGATTCGATCTTCGGATCGGGCACCGGTGCGGCGGACAGAAGTGCGACCGTATAAGGGTGCAAAGGCCGGCGATAGAGCACCACCGACGGCGCGGCTTCGGCGATACGGCCGAGATACATGACCATGATTCGCTCGCTGATGTAGCGCACTGCCGCAAGGTCGTGGGAGATGAATAGATAGGTTAATCCCAGGTCTCGTTGCAGGCGCCGCAGCAGGTTCAGAATTTGCGCCTGTATCGACATATCGAGGGCACTGATCGGTTCGTCGGCGATGACGATGTCGGGATTAAGGGCGAGCGCCCGCGCGATCCCGATGCGCTGGCGCTGCCCGCCGCTGAATTGGTGCGGGTAGCGGTCAATGGAACGTCGCGGCAGGCCGACGAGATCGAGGAGCTCCGAGACCCGCGCGCTACGCTGCCGTGCGCTGGTCGTGCCCTGAATCGCCAAAGGCTCGCCGACGATGGCGCCGACATTCATGCGCGGGT
>JBGPNG010000395.1:0-3094 GCA_041487395.1 Dongiaceae bacterium | reverse complement strand
CGGCTGCCGGCTGAATGCGTTCGAGGCCGAGGTCATGCGCGGCCACGCCGCCGCCGCCGGGCTGGAACGCATGGTCCTGATCAATACCTGCGCCGTCACCGCCGAGGCGACCCGCCAGGCGCGCCAGGCCATTCGCAAAGCCCGGCGCGAGAACCCCGAGGCCCGCATCGTCGTCACCGGCTGCGCGGCACAGATCGATCCGCAGGCTTTCGCCAGCATGCCCGAGGTCGACGGAATTCTTGGCAATGAAGAGAAGCTGAAATCCGAAACCTTCGCCAGGCTCGCCGAGGGCAGCCTGCCGCGCCTTGCCGTGGGCGACATCATGACGGCCAAGAAAGCGATCCCCCAGGCCGTCGACCGGCTGGACGGCCACACGCGCGGCTTTCTTCAGATCCAACAGGGCTGCGATCACCGCTGTACCTTCTGCATCATCCCCTATGGCCGCGGCAACAACCGCAGCCTGGCGGCTGGCGATGTCGTCGCTCAGGCGCGCCGGATGGTCGAAGCGGGGATCAAGGAGATCGTGCTGACCGGCGTCGATATCGGTGGCTATGGCGGCGATCTGCCGCAGTGCCCGGGGCTGGGCCAACTCGCGCGGCGCCTGCTGCGTGAAATCGCCGAACTGCCGCGCCTCAGGCTTTCCTCCATCGATCCGGGCGAAGTGGATGACGAACTTTGGCGGCTGATCGCCGATGAGCCGCGGCTGATGCCCCATTTCCATCTCTCGCTGCAATCCGGCGACGACATGATCCTGAAGCGCAAGAAGCGCCGGCATACCCGCGCGGATGCCATCGCGTTTTGCGCACGCGCGCGCGATCTGCGCCCAGAGATTGCCTTCGGCGCCGATCTCATCGCGGGATTTCCCACCGAGAGCGAGGCGATGTTCGAGAACAGCCTGCGGCTGATCGAGGATTGCGGCCTCGTCTTCCTGCATGTCTTCCCCTATTCGCCGCGCGCCGGGACCCCGGCCGCGCGCATGCCGCAACTGCCCGGCGATCTGCGCAAGACGCGCGCCGGGCGATTGCGCGCCGAAGGCGCGGCGGCACTGGCGGCGTTTTTGTCGGCCCAAGAGGGCCGCAGGCTCCGGGTGCTGGTCGAATTGGGCGGCCGCGGTCATGCCGAGAATTTTGCCGATGTGGACGTGGAGGGCGGCCGGCGCGGCGAGATCGCCGCAATCCGCGTAGCCAGCGTGAACCAGAGCCGGCTGATCGGCCGGCGCATTCCATGAAATCATTTTCTTGCCCGAGAAAATCGGCATGCCCCAAAAAATCGGCGTGCCTGGGAGAATCGGCATGACCGGGAGAATCGACGTGACCGAGAAGACCGGCTGGCTCGCCCGGCTTGCCGCGGGCCTGAAGCGCACCTCTTCGCGCCTCAGCGAAGGCATCGCCGGCGTTCTCGTCAAGCGCCGCCTCGACAAGGCGACGCTCGGCGCTCTCGAGGATGTGCTGATCGCAGCCGATCTGGGGCCGGCGACGGCGGCGAAGCTGGTCGAGGATCTCGGCCGCGGCCGCCTCGACAAGGAGATCGGCGAAACCGAAGTGCGCGAGCTTCTGGCCGCCGCCATTGCCCGGCTGGTCGAGCCGGTCGCCCGCCCGCTCATTCTCGATCCCGCGCACAAACCTCATGTCGTGCTCGTCGTCGGGGTCAACGGCAGCGGCAAGACGACCACGATCGGCAAGCTCGCCAAATTCCATCGCGATGCCGGCAAGCGCGTCGTGCTCGCCGCGGGCGACACGTTTCGCGCGGCGGCGATCGAGCAACTGAAGATATGGGGAGAGCGGACCGGTGCTCGCGTCGTCGCCGGCAACAGCGGGGCGGATGCCGCCGGCCTTGCCTTCGACGCGCTCGCCCAAGCCAAGGCAGAGGCTGCCGATCTGCTGCTGATCGATACCGCCGGGCGGCTCCACAACAAGGCCGATCTCATGGCCGAACTCGGCAAGATCAGCCGCGTGCTGAAGAAGCTCGATCCGACGGCGCCCCATGAATGCCTGCTGGTGCTCGATGCCACGATCGGCCAGAACGCCCACCAGCAGGTCGAGACGTTTCGGGACCTGGTTCAGGTCAGCGGCCTGGTGGTGACCAAGCTGGACGGCACCGCCCGCGGCGGGGTGCTGGTCGCCTTGGCCGAGCGGTTCGGCCTACCGGTGCGCGCCATCGGCGTCGGCGAAGCGGCCGAGGATTTGCGGCCCTTCGAGGCCGTCGCCTTTGCCCGCTCGCTGCTCGGCCTCGCCGAGGGGCTGGAATAGCTCGCCACGAGGAAGGCCGCTTCCGCCCCCGCCGAGCCATGGTAAGGTCGCCCCCTGGAAAATCGGCCTGCGAAAAGATGAAGCCGCGCGAACTGATCAACCAAATAATGGCCACGATCTATGACCGTGGCACCAGGGGTGCGCCCGATGGCCGGCCTCGGGAGATTCCGCTCGGCGGCGGGCTTGTCCTCGATGACATAACCGGCCATGCCGTCGTCGATCCCCATGCCATCGGCTTCATGCTGCGCTATCTCGATCCCGGCGACACGATGATCGACGTGGGCGCCCATATCGGGATCTACACCGTGCTCGCCGGCGCCATCTTGGGGCCGCGTGGGAGGGTCGAGGCCTTTGAGCCCAGCCCCTCCTTGCGCCCCTGCCTGGAAGGCAATCTCAAGCGCAACGGCCTGACCAATGTGCGGGTCCATGCCAAGCTCGCCGGCGGGCGGCGCATGATCGATCCCTTCGTGGACGGCATCGGTCGCAGCGGTCGGCGCCGCGTGCCGGGCAAGCGCGAATGGGTGCGCGCTCAGAACCTGCTGCGCATTCCCAGCGTCCAGATCGACGAAGTCACCGTGGGCCGGCGTTGCAGCCAGGGCGAAGGCCGCACCCATACGCCGAACCCGCCATACTCGTCACTCGTGCTGACCGCACACGCGAGCGGTCAGAGTGCCATCAGATTCTCGACAAAGCTCACTTCCACGGCGTCTCGGGCGCGCCCGACACCGCACCAGCCCATTATCGCCAAGCGGCCGACGATTTGCACGCAGGGCGCGAACCCGCTTCGGCGCCGGACGATGAACGCACCATCAAGGATCCGGCAAACCAGTAGCTGGCATACCAGT
>JBGPNG010000394.1:0-3098 GCA_041487395.1 Dongiaceae bacterium | reverse complement strand
ATGGGCTCGGCCAATCGGAAGCCGTGCTCGTGCTGACCGTATTCACCGGCGGCAGCGTGCTGCTGCAAATCCCTATCGGCTGGATCGCCGACCACAGCGGCCGTCGTGCGGTGCTGCTTGCCTGCGCCGTCATCGCGCTGGCAGGCGCGCTCGCCTTGCCCTTTGCCATCGGCAGCGCATGGCTGCTTTACCCCTTGATGTTCATCTGGGGCGGCGCGCTCATCGCCATCTATACCGCCGGCCTCGGCCTCCTCGGCGATGGTTTCCCCCGCGCGCAACTCGCCGCGGCCAATGTCGTGTTCGTCATGGTCTATCAAGTGGGCGGCGCCGGCGGGCCGACGCTGGCCGGCGCCGCCATCGATCTGATCGGCCCGGAAGGGCTCGTTTTCATGGTCGCGGCCTGCGCTGCCGTGCTTCTCTTCGCTTCAGCCAGCTATCGACTGCGCTAGGACGTGAACTCATGAACACGTCCTGGGACGGCTTGCCAGAATCCGCTTCGGTGCCGTAGGCCGCCGTCACTCCCGGAAGGAGGCCCTTCCGGGATGTGCCATGAGCGGACATTCCCGCCTTTGGGAACTGGCAAACAGCGGTTGACGGCGAAATCCCCAAACTCCACGTTTCTCGAATACCGGCGGGACTTGGCCGAACGGCTAGAGCGCCTCCATGTCCCGGGGTCCTTTTGTCTGACACTATTAAGGTCGAAGACCCAGCGGTTGCGCCGCCTTGGGTTAGGATCTGCGTCCTGCCCTTTGCTTTGCGCCAACAGCGGTCGGCGTAAACACCATCACCAGGGCCAATGGCAGTACGGCCGCCACCAGCATAGTAAACTTGCGATTCTCCATCATGGACTTGCCAGCAGTATCATGGAATCTTGCCTACGGGATTGGGAACTAGAAGCCGAAGCGATCATGGTTGTCGCTGTTCGACTGCAGGGTGGCTTGGGCAACCAGCTGTTCCAATATGCGGCCGCGCGGCAGCTCGCGCATCTGCGCGCCTCTGATCTCGTCCTTGACATTGCACCACTCGTCGCACCGGTCATTCACGCCAGAGGCGGCGAACTACAGCGACAATTCGAACTCGGCGCGCTGCGAACCAAAGGAACGATCTCGTGCCTGCGGTCGTGGCCGCCTGCCGCACGGCTTCGCGTCAGGGTCGCGGGGCGATTGGCGCCTGGTATGGCGCGCTGGCTCGGTGTTTTCCGCGAGCCCCATTTCCATTTCGCTCCGTCCTTTTTTGCCCTTCCGTCGGAGATCTATCTCATTGGCTCCTTCCAGTCCGAAAGGTATTTTGCCGGCGTGAGCGAGGAGATTCGTGAGGAGCTGCAGCCGCGCGAAGACCGGTTGCACCAAGAGGCGCAAATGGAAATAGCGCGGCTGCACCGTGCCGGTCGGCCCCTAGTCTCGGTTCACCTGCGCCGCGCAGACTATGTGACAAAACAGGCCCTGACCGGTCGCTTTTATCGTCTTGATAGCGAGTACTATGCTTCGGCCATGGCGCGATTTGGCCCGAGTGCTGACTACCTGCTATTCTCCGACGATGTCGCTTGGTGCCGCGACAACATGCGCGGCGACAACATCTTCTATTGCAGTACCGGTCGCGCGCTGGACGACCTGCTGCGGATGACCCTTTGCGATCATCACATCATCGCCAACAGCACGTTCAGCTGGTGGGCCGCCTGGCTCGATCACAAGGTCAACAAGATCGTGGTTGCTCCGCGACGCTGGTTCGGCCCCGCTGCGCAGCAGCTCAATACCGCCGATCTGCTGCCGTCCAGTTGGATCGTGGTCTAGCCGGCAGAGTTATTGACGACTCGCCTGCCGTATTCGGAACAAGGCAATCGCCGCCGGTCGCGGCAATGCGGCGAGCAGGTGCCAGCCGCTGCGTGTCCTCGCGGGCTCGAGGTCGCCGATAAGGCGGCGATCGAGCGGGCGCCCGGCGAGCAGATCGTATACCAACTCATCATAGGCGGTCGCCCGCTGAACGAAGTACCTATCGCCGGCAGGGCGGCCGAAAACCGAAGAGAAGAATGCGGCATGATCCGCCAGCGCGAATCGCCGCGTCGCTAACTCTGTCTCGGCGGCTGCTCGATGCGTCGGTCCGACAACGCCCATGAGATTACTACTATGCTGACGATACAGGGCGAGAGCCTCATTGATCGCGCCGACCATGGCGAGCACGGCAGCGCGGCGTGCAATGATGCCGTCGCAATGCCCTCGCGATTCGATCGGAACGGGAAAGATCCGTTGAGCAACCTTCCGATGGAGGGTAAGACCAGTGGTCGGCGCCTTGGCCAACTTGGCCACTGCTATAGCGTTCCATCCCAACCAGCCCTCGTCCAGCCGGCTCGGAACGATGGTGCCCAATGGCCTCAGCGTCTCGTCGACAACCCGCAGTCGATGCGACACTAGCCCGAGGCCCGGAGAGGCCACAAATCGATCTACGACACGACGCAGACGGTCGGGCAGCCACAGATCATCGGCGTCGAGAAAGGCGATAAGCTCGCCTGCGGCCAAGGCGAAGGCGGCATTCAGGGCGCCGGCCATGCCGGCATTGGGCTGCGTGAAAAAAATCAGGCGCGGATCGCCAGCGAAAGCCGCGTTGATGCGGGCGAACGAATCGTCCGTCGAGCCATCGTCGCAGATGACCACCTCGAAATTGCCGTAGCTCTGCGACAGGACGGATCCGACCGCCTCGACGACGAAGCGGCCAAGATTGTAGTTGGTCACCAGTACCGAGACGCGGGGGTCGCGGCTGGTCACTGGGAAGAGCGGCTGCGGCGCGAACAACCAATCTCGGCCTTCGCCCTGATTCACCTCTCGCTGCACCGATTTAATTGTGGCGCCCGTCTGCCACGCCAATCGGCTGAAATATCGTTTGGCTTGCCGCAGGGGGGCAGTCGCCTGCCACCAGATCGCCCGCTTCAGCCGGACCCGCGCAGGTTCGGACGAGGGGACGCGGTTCGCCAGCGCGATCATCGAGCTGCGAAGCCAGTCGATCTCATCGCCAGCGTCGCCCGCGGGACTCGTCGTCAGATCAACACGGTAGCGGCGGTGAGGCGCAATGGTAAACCAGGCGTTCTTGCGAATGTCACCAGGGAT
>JBGPNG010000393.1:0-3100 GCA_041487395.1 Dongiaceae bacterium | reverse complement strand
TGCATCATCTCGGTCGCTTGGCGTTGTATCGCCTCGACGACTTTGGGGTGGCCATAACCGATGACGGCCACCGCGTAACCCCCATAGAGATCTAGATAACGCCGGCCGTCGGAATCCTCGACATAGCAGCCGGCAGCCTTTGCCCAGACCAGCGGATCCTCTTCGGCGAAGGTCCGGAGCCCCCCGCCCTCGAGGCGGCGCAGCCGTTCGACAACTTCGGCCGAACGGCTCACACCAGGACCTTGCCATTCTCAACGATCACCTCGTCGTCGATGGCGATCCGGACATTGAGGATCATGCCGTCGAGATGCACGTCGCTGACGACCTTTCCGCCATAACCTGCCGCTGAGTCGCCGAGCGCCATATGCGCCGTGCCCAGCTTCTTCTTGACTTCAGTGATGCCGCCAATCAGGCGCGACATCGGATTGATGCCGATGCCAAGTTCAGCAATGTTGCGGGCATTCTTGATTCCCTCGATATGCGCCTCGAGAGCGCGGGCCTCGACGCCGCCTTCGAAGCGCACGGCCTCGCCCCTTTCCACGATCCAGACGATTGGCTGCGTCAGGCGGCCGATGTCGGTCATCACGTGCTCGATGACCACGCGGCCTTCGGTCGTACCTTCGAGTGGCGGCAGCGAAACTTCGCCGCCCGGAAAAGCGGAGACCTCACCGCGATTGCGGCAGACGCCGGTCAGCCAGCCGACGGGCTTGCGATTCTCGATCACCATGCGCACGTCGGTCCCGGCCGGTGAGGTCACATGGGCCATCTTACCGCGTATCAGTCGATCGCGCAGCCGTTCGGCCTGCTTCCTCACCTCGACAAAGTCGGCGGTCATTGCCCCATTGATCCAGCCGTCCTCCTCATACGGTGCGTTGAACACGCCGCGCGCACCGGCGAGCTTGGCTTGGTTTTTTGCCTCTATGTGATACATGGATCGGCTCGCTGCCGCGATCACCACATCGGCCTTGATCATCGCCGCCGTAACCGTCTCGGGCGGCTCCATTCCGCTCTTCGCGCGCGGCGTCATCATGACAATTACCGGATCGCCGCCGACGGCGTGCGCGGCAGCGGCGAGCGCCTCCGGAATTGACGGGCTGGTGCGTGTATCGACTACGATCAGCACCTTCTCGCCGGGCTTTACGGCCATGTAGTCGGTGATGACGCGGTGGGCGGTTCGGGAAACTTCGATAATATTTGGCAAGAGAGTGTCTCCTAAATCAACGCGAACAGCGCTAGGCATCGTGCTTCCGATGTGAGATTATAAATCATATCAAATATCAAATTTCAAGATATGCCGCAAATCTCTGGATTGGTCGATGTCGTTTCCCGCCGATCTGCCGCTGCCGCGGCCATGGCCGATGGGGCTTTTTTTCTCGGTTCGAGCTTTCGCTTGCATAGACCTCGCGGCGCGTTCTGCCACGCCGGCTGGTGCCAGCAGTGCCGGACAACTCTCGGCGACGGTCGGATCGTGCTTGCCTGCCAGACGAGCGAGCGGCCAGTCCGAATCCGACGCCCGTTGAGGCGTCTGATCGGTCGTTTGGCCGAGCGGATGCCACCCTGGTTCTATGAACAGCATCTGCTTGCGCCGCGCTTTCTACGCCAGTTCTATCTCGAGCGACTGCGCCATTTGTCCGCAGCACCTGCACTTCCAGCGGCGCTTGCACCCGGCGCCGGCGACTGGCGCGAGAGACGCTGCGAAGTGCTGGTGGTCGGCGGTGGCCTTGCCGGACTGGATGTTGCCGCTGCCCAGCACGCCGCGGGGAAAGCGGTGATGCTGGTTGAAGTAGAAGAAGTGCTCGGCGGTCGAGCACGATTCCAGCTGGCCCAGAGCGTTCGTTTGGCCCAAAGTATGATGCGTACGGCAACTCTGCCGCGACTGCTCAGCACTCTTTGTGTCGGCCTCTACGAAGACGCGCGCCAAGCCTTGCTGGTCGGGCCCGACGGGCCGACTCTCGTCGTTTTCGATGAGTTGATCGTGGCCACAGGGGCCTATGACCGGTTGCCAAGCTTTACCGGCAATGATCTGCCCGGCATTATCGGGCTCCGCGCCTTCGAGCGGCTGGCCGCGTCACGGGTCATCCCGCGCGGATGGCGCGTCGGCGTATTTGCCGACGCTGACGGGGCCAACGCTGCGATTGCGACTAGCCATCCGCTTGCCTGGATCGCGAGCTCCGGCGATCTGCCGGCTATCGACGTTTCTTGTTTTGCCAGGACGACCCTAGTTGTCGCCGAAGGCCGCAAGCAAATCACAGCGGTTCGCTTCGAGCCCGGAGGAAGCCAAGCTTGCGACCTGCTTGTCGTCGGCTTCAGCCAGCCGACATACGAATTGCAGATGCAGGCGGGACAGCGCGCGACCCTTGCCGGCTCGCCGCCGATCGTGCTGCCGGTTGGGGAGGTGGGCATTCTGCTCAGGGTTGTAGGAGATGCGGCGGGTGAACCGCCTAGGGCAATGCGAGAAGCGACGCGCTCGGCGCCGGAGGCGTTCCTTTGCCTGTGCGAGGACGTTCGGCGGCGCGACGCCGATGCGGCGATTCGCGACGGATTCGCAGACGTTGAATTGCTGAAACGACGGACGGGGGCCGGGACGGGACCCTGTCAGGGCAAGCTTTGCCATGGCGAGATGCTGGCCTGTCTGGTGGCTGCCGGACAACCAATCGCCCTTCCCACAGTGCGACCTTTGGTGCGGCCGGTGGCGCTATCTCGGTTTGCGGCGGCCGACCATGGCTAGGCATGCCGATATCGTCATCGTCGGCGGCGGCGTGACCGGGTTGTCGTTGGCCCATGAACTCGCCAAGCTCGGTCCACGCGAGATCGTGGTACTGGAACGTCGCTTCAGCGGTGCCGGCGGTTCGGGCCGCAATGTCGGGCGAATCCGCGCCATGCAATTGACGGATGAACTGGCGCGCTTTGCCATAGCGGCGCAGGCAAAGCATGCGCGCCTCGCCGACGAACTTGGCGCCAACACCCTGTTCTGGCGCGCCGGCTATGGTTGGGTGCTATACGAGGAGCCGGAGCTGGATCGCATGGCGGAAGTCCGCGACATGTTGCGCGGCCTCAATCTGTCGCCGGAATTAATCGGCGAGGCTGAGACATTGCGTCG
>JBGPNG010000392.1:0-3102 GCA_041487395.1 Dongiaceae bacterium | reverse complement strand
TCGATTTCCTGGGCATCGAGGAAGGCGCGCAGGGTGTTGGCGCTGACGGCGAAATTCACGTTCTGCGGCACGTCGATTGTGTTGTCGTCACCGGTATCGGCACTCGGATCGAATTTCGACTGAACCACGCCCACCACATTGCCGGAAAGGTCGAGCACGGGTCCGCCGCTGTTGCCATGCTGGACCGGTGCGGTGATCTGGATCAGGGTCCGGTCGTTGTTCGGCCCGGCCAAGGAGCTGACATTGCCGGTGGTGACGTTGATCTCGCTCGAGATCTCGTCGCGCAGCGGGAATCCCGCGATCAGAATGCCTTCGCCCGTGCGCACGCCACGCCCGTCGCGAAAGCGCACGAACGACGCGCCGGGTTTGGGCGCCTTGAGCAAAGCCAGGTCGTTCGCCTTGTCGGTCGTCAGAAGCGGCAGAACGGTTCCGTCGGTGAGGCGCATTTCCTTGCAGCCGTCGACCACATGATCGTTGGTGACGATGTGGCCGGCGGCGGTGACGTAAAAGCCCGAGCCGGTGGCATAAAGCTCCAGTTTCTGGCTGCTGTAGTTGCTGTCGGCGGAGTTCGAGGCGTTGGTGACTTCGAAGCGCGAGGCGAGCAAGGCACCCAACAGATCTTCGGAGATCTCGCCGGTGATCGGCAGCCCCTTGTCTTTCTGAAACGCCTTGATGGCGGCGATCGTCTTGTCGGTCAGAGCGTTGTCGCGTCCGCCCGCGTCATAGCCGAGCGCGGTCAGGGCCGCTTTGACGCTGCCCACCAACGTACCCGGGCCGCTCGGCTGCGGCGGCACCGTGACTGCTTTGTCCGGGGCCTTCGAGGTGGAATCCGGTGCTGCCTGATCCTTGGGCGCTTTTCCGCCGCTCGCGTCGCCACCGGCCGCCACATTCTCGCCCGGCAGGACGACATCAAGATTCTTGGACGCCTGCTGGCGCAATATCTTCGCCTTGGAGAGGTCGGAGGCCGACAGTTCCTTGGCCACGTCGTTGCGATTGTCCTGGGCCAGCTTGCGGTCGTCATCTTCTTCGGCCTTATCGGCCGCCAGCGCGTACAGCACATAGGCGTTGATCAGGTTCTTTGATACGCCGGTGCCGTCGTGATAGAGCACGCCAAGGTTGTTGAGTGCGCGGCTTGACCCTTGCCTGGCCGCCGCCTTGTACCAGGTGATGGCCTGAGCGAGGTCGGTCTTCACCCCGAGGCCCTGCTCGTACAAATATCCAAGAGCGGCCTGGGAATCGGCATCGCCCTTGTTGGCCGCCTTGCGGTACCAGCGCGCGGCCTGGACGGGGTTCTTCTCCACGCCGCGCCCGTTCTGATACATCACGCCGATATTGTACTGGGCAACCTCGAAACCCTTGTCCGCGGCACGCTGATACCACTGGAACGCCTCATGGGGATCCTCGGCCACGCCCTCGCCGAGATCATGCATGTAGCCCACCATGTTCATGGCGGCCGGGTCGCCCTGGGAAGCGGCGCGCAGGAACCATTTCATGGCGGCGTCGAAATTCTGTTTCTGGCCCGCCGACCCGTCATGGAAGATCAGGCCATAATCATATTCCCCGGCGGGGTCGCCGCGCTCAGCACCGCGGCGATACCATTTCACGGCTTCCCCTTGGTCCCGGTCGACGCCATTGCCGTAAAAATAGAGGTCGCCCAGGTCCGCCATGGCCGGCGCAAAGCCTTGGGCGGCGCTCTGCCGATACCATTTGGCGGCAGCGGCGTAATCCTCGTCGACGCCGAGTCCTTGGGCGTACATCTCGCCCAGCACATGCTGGGCCTTCGAATCGCCCTGTTTTGCCAACGGCAACAGCTGATCGAAGGCGGTTCGATAATCCCCCTTCTGGTAGGCTTTGAAGCCGCTGTCGTAATCAGCCCAGGCCGGCAGCGCGAACCCGGCAAGAAGGAGGGCGGCAAGAAGGATTCGGGGCATGACCAATATCCGATCGATGCCGGATTCTAGCACAACACGCGCCGGCCGGCGCTAGGGCCGGGCGTTGGTCGGGGTCAGTCTGCCCTCATGGTTTGACAAGCTCACCATGAGGTCTTTGTTTTCGCCTCACTCTTGGGTCGGTCATGACGGTGCCGCTGGCTCGCCCCGCGCGCCGCTATCAAGCTTATCGAGAAGTGAGATAGCCAAAACTCACCCGCGATCGGCCGTAGCCGCTAGGGCGCGGGCGTAGAGGCGGGTTGCGGCGCCATCTCAAGCTCGCTGTAAAAGCGCTGGGCCCCGGGATGGACCGGAACCGGGATCGACTGGAGCGCCGACCCGGGCCGGACTTGGCGCCCGAGCGCCCCTGTCTCGTCCAGCAACTTTCGATTGTCCTTGTTCCAAAGCGCCGCGGTCAGATCATGGGCCAGCGCCTCGTCCAGATCGGCCGAGACCAGCCAGATGATCCCGATACCGACGGTGGGTGTGATGATGCTGCCTTTGTAACTATCGGCCGCAATTACATCGACACTCAGAAAATCATAGGTAATTCGCAATTGGGCGATCTTGTCGCCATCGACGGGCAGAAGTGAGATCGGGGTCCGTTCCGCCAGACCGGTGATCGCCGGCAGCGGCACGTCGCCCAGGATGACGAGGGCGTCTAGGCGCCGGTCGATGAATTTTGCAATCGAGCTCGCCATATCGGAATAGTCGGGGCGGATTCGCTTCTCGGTCAGCCCATAGGCCTTGAGCACCAGCCGGGCGCTCAGCAAATTTCCCGAATCCTTCGCGCCCAGATTGACCCGCGCGCCTTTGAGATCGGCGATCGATTTGAACTTGCTGTCGCGGCGGACGACGACATGCAGGCTTTCCTGATAGAGGTTGGCAATCGCCCGCAGTTTCACGATAGCCCCGCCGCGCTCGAAAATGCCCTTGCCGTTATAGGCCCAATAGGCGACGTCGGCTTGGCTCAACCCCGAGTCGAGCTGGCCGGAGCCAATCAAATTGACGTTTTCGACCGATCCGGCTGTCGTCTGCGCCAGCGCGATAAGCCCAGGAACGCCGCAGCTTCCGCCGTCCTTGCAGCTACGGCTTCCGGGCGGGTTGCTGATCGCGCTGGCGATGACGCCGCCGAGGATGAACAGGGATCCCCCGGTCTCGCCGGTGCCGATGC
>JBGPNG010000391.1:0-3118 GCA_041487395.1 Dongiaceae bacterium | reverse complement strand
GGCGAGCGTTTGCCAGCCGCTTGCCACCAGCATGCCGAAGAACGTGGTCCGCGCCGCTCCCTCGTCGAGATGCATGGGCTGCGGGTCGTACATCCGGGCGAACTCGACGATCATCTCGCGCGTCACCTGGAGCGAGCCGGTGCGCGTGCGCTCGCCGACGGCGACATCCTCGAAAAAGCGCGGGGCCAGGCCGCCGGAATCGCTCATCGCGGTTCGTTCAATTGTCGTCGAGGGCAATCGGCGCCAGATCGGCGAAGCGGTCGCCCGGCCCTGGATTCTCCGGCGCGCTCGCCCCGCCCAGGTGACGGGCGACGCCCCAGACGGCGTTGAGCGCGGTCTGCACCGCGCCCTCGGCCCAGCCCGCCGTCCAGGAAATGTCGTCGCCGGCCAGGAACAGGCCGCGATGTTCGGGCGCGAAATTCTCCTGCATGAAATGGCAGAAGAGCCGCCGCTGATACCGGTAGTGGCCGGGTAGATTGCCCTTGAAGGCGCCCATGAAATTAGGATCGGACTCCCATGACACCGTGATGGGCTGGGAGATGATGTGGCGGCGGATATCGAGGCCCGGATAGACCTGGGCCAGGGAGTGCAGCATGATGCGCACGCGTTCCTCGGCCGGCAACGGCAACCATTTCAAAGCATCATCGTTCCAGGTGTAGGAGAGGCAGATCACCCCCGGCCGGCCGTCGCCCTGGTCGATCAGATATGTCCCGCGCGTCACCCGATCGGTCAGCGTCATGCTCATGACATGGCGGTCGGTCGCCGGATCAATATCGCGCCAGAACGGCCGATCCACCAGGACGAAGGTCTTGGAGGCCTGCATGTAGTGGGTCTTCTCCATCGCCGTCCACATGGCGGCAGGGAAGAGATGCTCCGCGCAGTCGATCCGGTTCGACAACAGCCAGACCTGCGTGGTGGTGATGGCCGCGGGATATTCCCGCGTCTCGCCCGAGCTATCGGTAATCGCGATGCGACCGGCAGCACCGCGCCGGATGGATGTGACGCCCGGCCGGGTGAAGCCGCCATGAAGGGAAGCGAGCGAGCTGCCCCGCGGCCAATGGGCCGGCTTCTCCGGCTGCCGACGCCAGAGGCGGCGCGGCAATTCCTGGGAACCGCCGGTGATGGTGCGATGATCGTCGTCCGCCGCGGTATAGACCACCCGCAGGATCTCCAGCATGGAATTGGGAAAGTCGGTATCCCAACCGCCGGTGCCGAAACCCACCTGACCGAAGATTTCGCGGTCCTTGAAGGAACCGTGGAACGGCGTCGAGCCGGCGATGAAGCCGTAGAAAGTCCGCTCGTCCCAGATGGGCACCAGGGGATTCCAGATCGCCTTGATGCGGGTGGTGTCGCGCGAGCGGATCGCCGCTTGCATGGCGGCCAAGCTGGCCCCGCCCTCGAGCGCTTCGGACCAGGCGCGTGCGACCTTGGCGAAGGAATCGGGCAGGTCGTCCACCCGTCGCGCATACCAGGATTTGTGTTTCAGCTCGATCACCGTGCTGGGCGTGGCCGGCGAGAGCGGATTGGGAAAGGCTTGGGTTTCGAGCCCCACCCGATCCAAATAGTCGAAGAAGGTCGTGGCCGAGGGCGGAAAGCGCATGGCGCCCAGTTCGGCGATGCTGTCAGGATGGTCGACGAAGGTCTGCGAGCGCAGCCGGCCGCCGAGCTGGGCCGATTCATAGACCACGGGCTTGAGGCCGAGCTTCATCAGTTCATAGGCCGCGACCAGGCCCGCGATGCCGGCGCCGATCACCGCCACCTCGCTGCCATGGCGCGCATCGGGCAGCCGGCCGAGCCCGGCGGGGTGGCGGATCCAATCGTCATAGGCGAAGGGGAAATCCGGGCCGAACATGGTGACCGGCGGCGCCGTCGAGGTGCTAGGATCGCGCGGCGTTGTCGGTATGGGGGCGGTCATGGTCATTGCCTCGAACAGAGCGGGGCCTCGGACGAAGCGGGCCGCAAGACGACGGCCAGGCAATATCTTGCCCGCCCGCCGCCAGGGATGCCACTATCGCACGAAGCCGCAATCTGTGGAGGCTATCGGATGATCATTGAATATACCGTGGGCCTAAGGCTCGGACAGCGTTCGGAAGCATTGACGATAGAGGCGGAGGACGCGCTCATTGCCGCCCTCAAGGTCAAGTGCAAAAGCCCGGAGGCGATGATCACTTATGTGCGGAAGTCCAACCGGCGGGGCGATCGCCGCCATCCCCATCACGGCCTTGCCGACGGTTCGAAGAAATAAATCCGGCCGAACCAAATGGCGAGGCTCGGCGATCAGCGCTGGCGCAGGATCCGACCGCCGCCGTCGGTCACAACCTGAAACTGCCGATTGCGATAGCGGAAGGTAATCCGCAAGCGCCCGGCATCCTCATCGATGCCGCGTTCCATCGCCTGGAAAACGACCCCGGCGCGGAGGTTCCCGAGGAACGCTTCGATGGAAAGACCCAAGCCGGCAGCAACCGGTTCGGCTTGCACCGTGATCGCACCGTCGCTTTCGATTGTCGCGAAGGTCATCAGACCGACGCCAATCTGTCGATTTTCGCAGCCATGATGAAATCGTTCTCGTGCAGCCCTTTGATCTTCTTCGTGCGCAATGACACCGTGGCGTAGCCCCAACCGAAGCTGACATCCGGGTGATGACCCTCGCTCTCTGCGAGTTCGCCCACCTGCTGCACGAATGACAGCGCCTCGCGGAAATTACCGAACCGGAAACTGCGCTCGATGCGGCCGAAGCTATCGAGCAATTGCCATTCCGGCGCCTGCGCCCGGAAGCGCTCCGCCTCCTCCTGGGTCAGCGCCGGCACCCCGCCTCGACAGGGCGTGCAGGTCTTTTCAACGAGTGTTTCTGTCATGGGGCCTCCGGGTCTCTATGGTTCGATGCTCCGTCGCCGCCAGCTCGGCAAGGTTCGGGGCATGCCGGCCGCCGATCGCGACGGTAGCGGTCAACTCTGAATTATACCACGCGCCGGGCCATAGCGCCGGAACGCCCGCGTTGGGCCGCAGCCGCGCTCAAGCCGGGCGTCTGAGGGCAATTTCAGCTTTTTCTCCGATTCACCCGGAAAGTATCCGCACAGCTTTGCTGCGGCGGTTCCGGTCTTCCGACGGGCGATCGTCG
>JBGPNG010000390.1:0-3121 GCA_041487395.1 Dongiaceae bacterium | reverse complement strand
CGCGAGCGCCGCGGCCGCAAGTATCGAATATTTCAGGCTTCGCATGGGTGAGTCCTCCCGGGATTTATTGTTAGCGGCATATCAGCGCAATCTGACGCGCGGGTCAATCAAGGGCGTGACGAGATCGGCCAGCAGATTGCCGATCACGATGGCGACGGCGGCGACCAGCGTGACCCCCATGATGATGGGCGAATCGACGCGTTGGATCGCCTGCCAGGCGAGCTGGCCGATGCCGGGCCAGCCATAGACGGATTCGACGACGACGGCGCCGCCCATGAACGTGCCGATGTCGAGACCGATCATGGCGACGGCCGGCAGGATGGCATTGCGCAAGGCGTGGACGAGAACCACGCTATTTTCCGACAGGCCCTTGGCGCGCGCCGTGCGGATGTAATCCTGGCGCATCACCTCGATCAAATTGGAGCGCAGAACCCGTGCGTACCAGCCGCCGCCGCCGATGCCCAAGGTCAATGCCGGCAGGATGAGGTGACTGATGCCGCCGTAGCCGCTCATGGGAAACCAGCCGAACAGATAGGCAAAGACGAAAAGCAGCAACAGGCCGATGACGAACTGCGGCGCCGAGACGCCGGCAAATGCCAGGATCATGATTCCGCGATCGATCCTGCCGCGCCTTGCGGCGGCGAGAATGCCGAGGGGAATGCCGATCAGAAGCTCGAAAAAGATGGCGCCGAGCATCAGCAACAGGGTTGCCGGCAGGCGGCTTATGATGAGTTCTCCGACATCCGCCCTTTGGATATATGAGCGGCCCAGATCGCCTTGGGCCAGATGGCCGAGATAGAGGGCGTATCGTTGCGGCAGCGGGCGATCGAGGCCCATCTCATGGCGGATCGAGGCGACGGTCTCCGGCGTGGCGTTGTGTCCGGCGACCTGGCGCACCGGATCGGCCGGAAAGATATAGATGAGGCAAAAGGTGATGGTGACGACGCCCAGCAGGATGAGCGCCGAGGCGGCGAAACGCCGGGCGAGGTATTTCGTCATCCGCCGCGCCCCCGGGCCGTGGGATCGAAGGCATCGCGCAATGCGTCGCCGACGAGATTGCAGGACAGCGCCAGCAACAGGATGGCGATGCCGGGAAAGAAGACGAGCCAGGGCGCGCTCAGGAAATAGGACTGGCTCTCGTTGATGATATTGCCCCAGGAGGGGATGGGCGGGCGCACGCCGATGCCGAGAAATGAGAGGGCCGCCTCGAACAACACGGTGGTCGCGACGCCCAGCGTACCCCATACCACCAGGATGGGCGTCAGATGCGGCAGAATATGGCGCAAGACCACCCGCGGCCAGGCCGCACCCAGGGCGCGCGTCGCCTCGATATAGTCGCGGGCGGCCAGCGAGGTGGTCTCCGTATAGACGATGCGCGCCACCTGCACCCAGTTCACCATGGCGATCACCATGGTGACGATCCACAGGCTGGGCTCGAAAATGGCCGCAAGCGCGATGGCGAGAAGCAGGGCCGGAAAGGCCATCATCAAATCGGTGAAACGCATGAGGGCGAATCCCACCGGGCCCTGGAGATATCCCGCGGTGATGCCCACGAAGGCCCCGAGCGCGACCGCCACGAGATTGGCCGCGACGCCGATCATCAGGGATGCCCGCGCCCCGAAGATGAGGCGGGAGAGCAGGTCGCGGCCGAGCAGATCGGTGCCGAGGAGATATTTGGCGCCGGGCGGCAAAGGTGCGCCCTGCAGCGTCAGGCCATCGAAGGGTTGCATCGCCGGATCGTAGGGTGCGAGCCAGGGTGCCATGATCGCCATCGCCACCAGCAGCACCAGCACGCCAAGCGCCCCCACCGCCAGGTAGTTGCGACGAAATCTTTTCCAGGCTTCGCCCATATGCAGACCCCCCGGGTCGCGCGACCGCGGGCGCGGATGTTACGGCCTTCGCTGCGAGTCCGCCACAGCCCTTCGATCACGAACGCACTAGCCGATAAAATCTGGCATTTGAATCCCTTGAGGGATTCCCGATTTCGTGGGCGTGTGCGAGTCTTGGGCATGCGCACTGGAATTTCCATCACCGTCTCGTCGGCGGTTCGTCGACGCCTGCAAGCCCTGGTCGGAAACCGCAATGCAGCTCGGAAGCGCGTCTGGCGCTGGCAGGAGCGCTTCATGAAGGAAGGCTTCGAGGGCCTGCTCCGCGACAAGACGCGGCCCTCGCGCATTGCGCGGCTGGGTGCGGATGCCGCCTGACGACACCGCCTGCGATCCCGCGTCTCCGTCTCGCTCTCCCTTTGCCATAAGCCCGTCGGCGAAGACCGAGCGTCGGGCCATCACGTCGATTTGACTTGCCGGAATCCTGCTTAAGTTCAGATTCTCCAGATAGATCGCAGTTCGATCTCTCAATCAAGCGAGGATTGCACCATGAAAAGCTTCAAAGGGCTCGTCGTGCTGGCCGCGGCGGGCCTGTTGTCTCTGGCCTTCATCGGCGCCGGGCAGGCGGACGAGGAAAATTACGGGCCGTTCAAGCCGGTGAAGACGTCGGTTGGGACTGTGCTGGCGGATGCCAAGGGCATGACGGTCTACATCTACGACAAGGACACGAAAGGCAAATCCAATTGCTATGGCGACTGCGCCGAATATTGGCCGCCGGTGAAGGCGACGGCCAACGACAAGCCCGTCGGCGACCTAGCGATCATCGCGCGGACCGACGGAACACTGCAGTGGGCGGACGGCGGCAAGCCGCTTTACACTTTCGTCAACGACAAGAACCCGGGCGACGTCACCGGCGACAACAAGAACAATGTCTGGCACGTCGTGAAGGAACACTAGTAGATAAAATCCGCTCGCGGCGGCTGCCTCTGCTGACCTCGCAACGATGAGGCTTCGGCGCCGCTCATTCTTTGCCTTGCCATTGCTGCTGCTGGCGCGCCCGGCGCCGGCCGCGCCGAAAGCGGAACTCTGGGCCCGGTGGCTGGCCCATGACGATAGCGCCAAGGCCGCCGCCGATCACGCGCCCTGGACCCGCTTTCTGGAACGCTATCGCCGCCTTGGGTCCGATGGCATCGCACGGCTCGCCTATGGACAGGTGCGCCCGGAGGATCGCCGCGCGCTCGATGCCTATCTATCGTCCTTGCAGGGGATGCCGGTATCGCAGCTCTCCCGGGTCG
>JBGPNG010000389.1:0-3123 GCA_041487395.1 Dongiaceae bacterium | reverse complement strand
ATTGACCTCGACCAGCACGATGTCGCTCGAGCGGCAATTGTAGATCAGCGGGAACATGGCCGGGTTGCCCATGTAGCCGCCGTCCCAATAGTGCTCGCCGTCGATCTCGACCGCGCGGAACATTTGCGGCAGGCAGGCCGAGGCGAGCAGCACGTCGAGGCTGAGCTCGCTCGGACCGAACACCTTGATCTTGCCGGAGCGCACATTGGTCGCGCAGACGAACAGCTTGACGCCGTCGTAACCGCGCAGGCGGTCGAAATCGATGAACCCGCCCAGCACGTCGCGCAGCGGGTTGACGTTGCCCGGATTGTATTGATAGGGCGACAGCACGCGCGTCATCAGGTCGAAGGCATGGAAGGCCCACGAGAGATCGAGATTGCGGTTGCCGAGCAGGCGGTCGAACAGCGCCGGCTGAAAGATGCTGAAGCGCGCCTGGTCGGCGACCCGCTTCCAGAAGTCGCGCAGCAGGCGCCGGGCGCCGTCGCGACCGCCCTCCATCATGCCATAGGCCAACACCGCGCCGTTCATGGCGCCGGCGCTGGTGCCGCTGATGCCCTCGATCTCCAGCCGGTCGTCCTCGAGCAGGCGGTCGAGCACGCCCCAGGTGAAGGCGCCGTGCGCGCCGCCGCCCTGCAGCGCAAGATTGACCTTCTTCACGGTCGCTTGGGCCGAGACTAGCGGCTCGATTGAGGCAGATTCAGGCATTCGCGGGGTGCATTTTCGTTATTCGGACGGGGAGGCTCCCTACCGCATCCGCATCATGCGGCCCGGCGTGTTGCGGAATGGTTAATACCCGGAAAGCAAAGCGGGTACCTGCCGGCCGCGACCGGTCCGCACAGCCTGATGTGCCAGCCAGGCGGCGACTACCCCCTTCCCACACACCCCCTGTTCCGTTTGGTCCGTTTGCATCGATAGGAAATAGGGTTATTTCACCTCGTCGGTTCAATGCGTTGTCGGAGGCCAATTGGACGGCTGAGCGATTCGCCTGGTTCCGATAGGAAGTAGGGTTATTGCGGAGCGCGGCGATGTGTCCGTGCACGGTTTTCGGACCTCCACCCGGCGGCTCCGGCATCTGCATCGACAGTCTGAGCCGCGCCAGCATTGCAACCTCTTACCCTATCTGGATCAATTTGGGCCTATTATGCCCATTTTGTTCCTAATGTCAAGGCCATTTTGTGACCCGCGCCATCCAGGACGTGTGGATCATTCCAGCGCGCGATCTGCGGCGCGCCAATCCGCTGGAGCTTCATCGAGATCACGCCCGACTCGTTCCATTGGCTGGCCGCTGCGCAGCGGCCCCAAACGGCGATCGGCGCAACCTGTCCCTGATTGCCGTGTCTCACCGCAAGGGTGCAGTCCAGTATCCCGTCCCTCAAATTCACGATGACCGATCGACTTCACCGCACCATCTCCGCCACATCTTACGGTATGCCGCCTCCACGGCATCGCAATAGGCGCGGTCGTCGCAAATGGGAGAGGCCCGCATGCGTTGTCGCAGGCCCATGCGTATGGCGGCGAGTTGGTCACGCCGCTTCGCCCAGGACACCGCCGTCGCCACATAGTCATCCATCGTCGTTGCAATGAACCGACGCAGGTCCAGCGTCGTCAACAGCGATGCGCCGGCGCGGCTCTGCGGCCGATCGCCCATAAGCGTCACCATGGGCACGCCCATCCACAGCCCGTCCAGCGACGACACGCCGCCGTTGTTGGGAAACGGGTCGAGCGCCAGATCGATCTCGGCATAGGCGGCGAGATGATCGCGGCGGCTCGTCCAACCGCGCAGGTGAATGCGGTCTGCGCCGATGCCGAGTTCCGCAAAGCGCGCATGCATCGCCTCGCGCAGCTTCGGGTCGTCCATCGTTTTTTCCTTGAGGACGAGGATCGCCTCCGGCACCTGCCGCAGGATGGCCGCCCATGCCGCCAGGGCGGCCGCGCTCAGTTTGATCGCATTGTTGAAACAGCCATAGGCGAAGCGCGCCTGCCGCGTTGCCGGCAGCGGCGCGACGTCGGGCGCTTCGTTGAGCGGCACCAGAGGATAGGCGGTGGGCAGATCGATGATCCGTTCGACATAGCGTGTCCGTTCGCTCTCCGGAATGAATACCGGGTCGGCGAAGAGGTAATCCATCTGCCGCATCCCGGTGCCGAGCGGGTGGCCCCACGCCGTCATCTGAATCGGCGCCGGCTTGCGCGCAAACGCCAGGAGCCGGCCGCCTTTGGTGAAGCCGGAAAGATCGACCAGAATGTCGATGCGATCCTGACGGATCGTCTCGGCCAATATGGCGTCGTCCAGCCAGGCGACATCGCGCCAGACTTTGGCCTTTTCTCTGAACCGTTTCGTTATGGCATCGGGCTTGGCGACGCCGGAGTAGCAATAGACTTCGATTGCCGGCGTATGCGCGAGGATGGCGGCGCCGAAGACATGGGCGGCGGAATGCGCGCAGAAATCGGCCGAGACGTAGCCGACCCGCAGCGGGCGCGCCGGGTCACGGTCATTCGCGTGCGACCGGTTCTGCATGGCCAGCGACGCGCAGTGACGCTCGGCCCAGCGCCGTCGCTCCGCGGCAGCCGCAACGGGATCGACCTCCGGGTCGAGGTCGAGCGCCATGATGAGGTCCGCATGGACGAGCGCTTGGGTTGGAGCGAGCGCCGTCGCGCGCCGAAGATGGGCCGTTGCCGCCCCGTACTGCCCAAGGCTGAGACTTGTTACGCCGAGATTTTGCAGCGCTTCGACGTGGTCCGCCTTGATTGCCAGCACTCGCTGAAAGAGGCCGATCGCTTCGCTGGATCGCCCCAATTCGCGCAAGGTGACGCCGAGGTTATTGAGCGCTTCCGGGTAATTCGGCCGAATTGCGATCGCGCGCTCGAACGAACCGGCGGCTTCGGCGTATCGGCCGACGCCGAGAAGCATGTTGCCAAGACTGAAATGCGCATCCGAATCTCCAGGCTGCGCACCGATCGCGCGGCGATAGGCGGCTTCCGCCTCGTTCAGACGACCCAACGACTGAAATATGACGCCGAGATTGCCGTGCGGCTGCGCGTAGTCTTGTCGCAGTTGGGCCGCCCGCTCGAAGCAGGGAATGGCCGCTTCCGGCCGTCCCCGGCTATTGAGAACCGCGCCGAGAT
>JBGPNG010000388.1:0-3123 GCA_041487395.1 Dongiaceae bacterium | reverse complement strand
CGATATCGGCTTCACCGGCGGCGGCCACGGCACGCACCAGGTCTATCTCGCGGGCGTTCCGGCGCACCGCCTGAAGGATCAGAGCATCGTCGATCATCTGGTCGAGCTGGTCGAGAAGAAGGCGGCCGAGATCGAGCGCGCCAACGCCGAGGCCGCTGCGGCCGACGCGCCCGCGGAATAAGCTTCCATCGACCATGCCCGCCCTGCAGCCGGTGCGCGGCACCCAGGATCTGCTACCCGACGACCAGCGCCGGCACCGCATCGTCACTGATACCGCGCGGCAGATCGCCGAGCGCTACGGCTATGCCGAGATCGCCACGCCGATCTTCGAGTTCACCGAGGTCTTCTCCCGCCCGATCGGCGAGGCCACCGACATCGTGCAGAAGGAGATGTACACGTTCCTCGATCGCGGCGGCGAGGAGATCACGCTGCGGCCGGAATATACCGCCGGCATCGTCCGCGCGATCATCTCCAACGGCCTGACCCAGAGCCTGCCGCTCAAGCTGTTCGCGAGCGGCCCGATGTTCCGCTACGAACGGCCGCAGAAGGGCCGGATGCGCCAGTTCCATCAGATCGGCATCGAACTCCTGGGCGTGGCGCAGCCCACGGGCGACGTCGAGGTCATCGCCTGCGGTGCGGCGATCCTGCGCGATCTCGCCCTGCTCGATCGCACGGTGCTTGAATTGAACACCCTTGGCGATGGCGAAAGCCGCATCGCCTATCGCCAGGCCCTGATTGCCTATTTCAGCAGCCACCGCGAGAAGCTGTCAGCCGATAGCCGCGAACGGCTGGAGCGCAATCCCATGCGCATTCTCGATTCGAAGGACGCGGCTGATCGCGCTCTGATCGCCGACGCGCCGGCCTTCGGCGACTATCTAAATCAGGCGAGTCGCGATTTCTTCGCCGCCGTGACGGGCGGTCTCGATGAGCTGAGCATCGCCTATCGCTTGAATCCGCGGCTCGTGCGCGGGCTCGACTACTATTGCCATACGGCGTTCGAGTTCACGACCAGCGATCTCGGCGCCCAGGGGACCGTGATGGGCGGCGGACGCTATGACGGTCTGGTCGCCGTCATGGGCGGCCCGGCGACGCCAGGCGCCGGTTGGGCCGCCGGCATCGATCGCATCGCCATGATGCTGGCGCAGACTCCGCCGGCGCGCCGGCCAATCGCCGTCATACCTATCGGCGACGCTGCGGAACTTCAGGCGGCGAATCTTGCCGAGCAATTACGCAGGGCCGGTTTTGCCATCGAACTCGGCTATGGCGGCAATATCGCCAAGCGCATGAAGCGGGCCGACAAACTGGCCGCGGCAGCGGCCGTCATCCTGGGCGAGGACGAGTTGGCGAAGGGTGTCGCCAGTTTGCGCGATCTCGATAGCGGCGAGCAGGCGGCGGTGCCGCTGGCCGAACTCGAGGAGCGCCTCGCCCGGTTCCGCTAGCTAAGCCATGGCCGAATTTCTGGTCGTGGGCGTCAACCATCGCAGCGGCACGGCAGCCTTGCGCGAGGCGCTTTATGTCGAGGAAGAGCGTCAGTCGGAGTTGCTCGCCCGCCTCAAGGCGGCGGGGCTCGGCCAGGCGGTGTTTCTTTCCACTTGCGACCGCAGCGAGGTACAGGCGGTTGCCTCCGATGTGGAGACCGCGGCCGCCGCGGTGGGGGCGGCCTTCGCCGGCCAAGCCGGTGTGCCGGCGGAGGAAGTGGCGGCGCAGTCCTATCGGCTGACAGGGGACGAGGCGTTGCGCCATATCTTCGCGGTGGCCGCCTCTCTCGATAGCCAGGTGATCGGCGAGCCGCAGGTGCTGGGCCAGGTGAAGGAGGCCCACCGCCTGGCACTCGCCGCCGGATTGATGGGTGGCCATCTCGACGAGGCGTTGCAGGCAGCATATGCCATTGCCAAACGGGTGCGCAGCGAAACCGGCCTGGCCGAGCAGCCGGTCTCCATTGCCGCCGTGGTGGTCGGACTCGCCCGCCAATTGCATGGGGACCTGAAGCGCGCCCATGGCCTGTTGATCGGCCCGGGCGAGATGGGCGATCTGATCATCGAGCAGCTGCGCCGGGCCGGGCTTCGCGGCTTGACCGTGGCCCATCCCTCGGCGCGGCGCGCCGAATCGATCGCCCGGCGCTACCATGGCTATCACATGACCCTGGCCGACCTGCCGGCCGGTCTGGCCCGCGCCGATGTGGTGGTAGGCGCGCTGGGCGCGGGTCGACCGGTGGTGACGGCCGCAGCCATGGCACAGGCGATCAAGGTGCGCCGGCGCCGGCCGGTCCTTTTGATCGATGTCGCAGTGCCCGCGGATGTCGAGCCGGCGGTTGATCGCCTGGAGGATGTCTTTCGCTATGAATTGGACGATCTGGAAAAGGCGGCGATGCAGGGCCGCTCCACCCGCGCGGCGGCTGCTTCGGCCGCCTGGGATCTGATCGACGAGGCGATCGCCGGATTCATCGGCCGGCGCGCGGCGCGGGCGGCGGTGCCGGCCATCGTGGCGCTGCGACGGCGGTTCGAGGCGATCCGCGGCGAAGTCCTGGCCGAGCGGCCGTCCGATGCGGCAACCGCCACCCGGCTTCTGGTCAACCGGTTGCTGCATGAACCCTCGGCCCTGCTGCGCGACATGGCGGCGGCGGCACCCGAAGAGCGGGCAGCAGCGGAGCGGCTATTGGCGCGCCTGTTCCGCCTATCGGCCGATGGCGACGAAGGGGAGAGGCAATGAGCCTGGAGCACAAGCTGATGCGGGTGGTGAAACGCCATGAGGAGCTGGCCGCTCTCATGGCGCGCGAGGGACCGAAGGATGCCCAGGAATTCGCCCGCATGTCCCGCGAATATGCCGAGCTGACGCCGACCGTCGAACGCATTCTGGATCTGCAGCAGGCGCAGAGGGAACAGGGCGATCTGGCAATCCTCGCCGCCGATCCGCAAAGCAACGGCGAGATGAAAGCCCTCGCCGAGGCGGAATTGCGCGATCTTAAGCAGCGCCTGTCGACCCTCGAGCAGCAGGTCAAGATTGCGTTGCTGCCCAAGGACGAGGCCGACGAGCGCAGCGCCATTCTCGAGGTTCGCGCCGGCACCGGCGGGGAGGAGGCGGCGTTGTTCGCCACCGCCCTTTTCCGCATGTACACCCGCTATG
>JBGPNG010000387.1:0-3128 GCA_041487395.1 Dongiaceae bacterium | reverse complement strand
GAGCGAGTAGCCGAGCAGACTCGCGTGCATGCCCGCCGATTCGTAGATCAGGTTGGCGCCCGCATTGCCGACCAGCGCGTGGTTGAGCGCCTTCTCGGCGCCCGACTGGCCGTCGGCGATCTTCGAGTCGGTCATGCCGGAGGCCGTGCCGCCGGTAAGGTCGTAGAAGTGCGCCATCTGGCCCGCGGCGGCCGACAGCAGCGCCTGCTCCGGGCTGCCGCCCGACATCGCCCCGGTCCGCAGATCGGAGACGAAAGGCCAGGTGCCGAAAATGGCAACAGCACCCGGCTTGATGGCGTTGACGTAAACGAGGCCGGCCAACACTTCCGCCACCTCTTGGACGATGCGCCGGCGAGCGAAGCCGGCGCGGTCGCCCCCGCCTGACCCGCGGAGAGCAGAAGGACCGGCATGCCGCCGCGCACGGCGACCTCGAGGCAGCGGCAGGCGTCGGTGGCAAATTTGAGCGGCGGCACGACGAAGCAGTTCGACTGACTGACGAAGGGCCGGGCCCGCCATTTGTCCTCGCCGCCGGCGATCACATGCAGCATCTCGAGGGAAGCTTCCAGCTGCTCAGGCGCGACCCAGCTCGTGCCGACATGCTTGGTCGTGCCCATGACGCTGGCGTAGCAGGTGTTGAAATCCATGTCGGCCGGATCGGCAATGTCGCGGCAAACGACGGAGCGTTGATAGAAATGGATGTGGTCCATCTGGTCGACGATGCGGGCGATGTCATAGGCATCCTTCGTCGTCGAATCGCGATAGGCGCCGCTCGCCGGATCGACGATGTTGACGGCAGCACCGGCGGTGCCGAAATAGACGCGTCTGCCCCAGGGCTGCATGTCGTATTGCGGATCCTGCGCGTGCAGCACGAAATGCCGGGCGGCCTTGGCGAGGGTGTCTTCGACCACAGCGCGCGGGAAAATGAGCCGCCCTGAATCGGTCAATTTGGCCCCGGCCGCGGTGCAGACTTCGATGCAGGACGGAATGGCGTCGGCGAGGCCGATCTGTTCCAGCACGTCGAGCGCGGCATCATTGATCTTCAGCACATCGGCGTCAGCCAGCGGCTTGTAACGGCCGCCCTCCATGCCCGGCCAGACCGGCCGCTGATTGGCGGCCAAGGGTGCCGCACGCATCGCCCGACGCGCGTCTCGCCCGCCGCGGCGGCTCGTGGTCTCCACTTTAGATTCACTCATGTTGAGCGCCTCCGGCTCCAGCTGAATTTTGCTTACTTTCCGAACTTTATCGACGATTTACAAGCGACGATATTTCATCTATATATGAATGGAATTCATCTTTTCAGATAGATATGGCCGATATCCGATTGCCGACACCCGGAAGGCCGCTGCCGCCGCTTGCGGCGCTGCGCGCCTTCGAGGCGGCCGCGCGGCATTCCAGCTTCCGTGCTGCGGCCGAGGAATTGGCCATCACGCAATCGGCCGTCAGCCATCAGATCGCCGGCCTGGAGAAGCGCCTTGGCACGGCGCTATTCCGGCGCAAGGCGCGGCGGGTGGAGTTGACCGAGGCAGGCTCGCTCTACTACCCCTTTCTGCGCGATGCCTTCGATCGCATTGCCCTGGGCAGCAGCCTGGTCCGGCGCCAGGCACAGACCGGCGAGCTGATGACCCAGGTCTATGTGACCGTGGCGGTCAAATGGCTGATCCCGCGGCTGCATCGCTTCCAGACGGCTCATCCCGATATCCTGGTGCGGATGAGCACCAGCCAGCTCGACTGGGAGTTCGATCCCGAAATCGCCGATGTCGGAATCATCAGCACGCGCAAAGCCGATCGGGCAGGCCTGCATTACACCCATCTTTTCGACGCCCGGCTGTTCCCGGTTTGCAGCCCGGCGGTGGCGCAGAGCGGCACGGGCTTGCGCCAGCCGGTCGAGCTGGTCAACCACACGCTGCTGCAGCTCTACACGGCCGAGGACGACTGGCGGGCCTGGCTCGAGGCCGCTGGCGTGGGACAACTCGTCGGCCGCGCCTCGCCGCAGTTCGATAGTTATCTGCTGGCCCTTGAGGCGGCGATCGAAGGGCAGGGCATTGCCCTGGCGCCGCATTTCATGGTCGCCTCCGATCTCAAGGCGGGCCGGCTGGTAAAGCCCTTCGCTGTCGAAATCCGCCAACCGGCGCGCTGGTATCTCGCCTGCCGCAAGGAACGCCGCGGCGAGGCGCGCATCGAATGCTTCCGAACCTGGCTCATGCTTGAAATCGCCGCCGATCCCGCGATGCGCTGACGCCTGCGTGCTCGCGCCGACCGGCGATCCGTCGCTGCCTCAGGGAGATGAATGAGGCGAGAGTGTTTCTTGCGATTTCAGTCCGGCTCGGCTTGTTCGCCGAAGCCTTCGACCAGATCCTGGGCTTCGTTCTGCCAGCGGCTTTCGCGCTCGCGCAATTCGGGCAGGCCGATAAGTTCATTGAACGCGTCGAAGTCGAGCATCCGATTGGCCAGCGCCGCCGTGGTGCCGTCGCGCATCAGCGTGGCGTAAAGCTCACCCAGCACATGGGCGATGGCGTATGTGGCCGAAACTGGCCAGGTAACGGCGGCGAAGCCCATCTCCTCCAGGATCTTGGCCGGCATCACCGGAGTCTTGCCGCCCTCGACGTTATTGGCAAGGCAGGGGGCGGCGATCTCCGAACAGACGCGGCGGAGCTCTTCGATGTTGAGCGGCGCTTCGACGAACAACAGATCGGCGCCGTCAAGGTTTGCGAGCGTCATGCCATGGACTCCTCGGATTCAGTGGACGTGTGCCGCACGCCGGCCGCTGCCTCGGGTTCGACCCAAATCTTGATCGTGCCGCGCGCTGGCATCTTGCGCGTCTTGATTCGCTTCTCGGCCGCGGCCTTGCGCCAGAATGAGTCGCGAGCGTCCGCCGCATTCCGGGCGGCGGCATACTGAACGTGGTAGAGGCGTTGCAGAAGCCAGTAGCGCGCGGTGGAATCCAGGGAGGCTAGAACCGGACCTAACAGGGACACGCTGCCGAGCCTTATGCACTCGTCGCCGCCGCCGTGGCGGACCAAGAGCGCGAGTCCGTCGTGGCGTGCTTGAACGATGCGGAAATGGTGACAGTGAGAGTCGATCCCGCCGCAGCGTCCCGGCTCATCATGGATCAGCACGTCGCCCTCGCG
>JBGPNG010000386.1:0-3132 GCA_041487395.1 Dongiaceae bacterium | reverse complement strand
CAAGCTTGCAGATCTGGTGTTGTGGAAACCGGCGTTCTTCGGCGTGAAGCCGTCGATGGTATTGAAGAGCGGGATGATCGCCGCGGCGGCGATGGGAGATCCGAACGCCTCGATTCCGACGCCGCAGCCGGTCCACTACCGGCCGATGTTTGCCGCCTTCGGCCGGTCTCTCGCGGCCGGTGCGGTCACCTTCGTCAGCAAGGCCGCCGTCGCCGGCGATCTCGGCAGGACACTCGGGCTTGCTCGCCCACTGGTCGCGGTCGGAAACACAAGGGCCGGCATTTCGAAGGCGAGCATGATCCACAACGACGCCACGCCGCGCATCACGGTCGATCCGGAGACCTATGAAGTGCGCGCCGACGGCACGCTCCTGACCTGTGCGCCGGCGCAGGAGCTTGCCATGGCGCAGCGTTATTTCCTCTTTTGACGATGCGGCGGGCCGAGCGCTGCGACAGGTCCGGACAGTGGCCGCTGGAGAAATCCTGCGGCACGGTGACGCTGACCCATGAGGAGAGGCACCGGCGCCGCGCACGGCTCTTGACCGATGGGGGCGAGGAAATCTTGCTCGACCTGCCACGCGCCGTCGTGCTCGAGGACGGCGACGGGCTTGCGCTTGCGGACGGGGGCTGGATCGCGGTCCGCGCGGCGTCCGAGCCGCTGCTCGAAGTGCGCACCGCCGCGCCCGCGCAGCTCTGCCGCCTGGCCTGGCATCTCGGCAACCGTCATCTGCCGGCGCAGCTCGAGGCGGAGCGCATCCTGGTCCGCAACGATCACGTGATCGCCGCGATGCTGGAAGGGCTGGGCGCCCGTCTGCGTCAGGTGCAGGAGGCCTTCGCGCCGGAGCTGGGGGCCTATGCGGCAGGGGAGGGGCATAGCCATCGCGCCCGTGGACCGGCATCTGGTCAAGTCGCGGGCGGCCACGGCGGGGCAAAGGACGCGGGCGAAGATGACTGAGGCTGCGGCGCTCTATCGCCTGATGACTTGGCTGTCGCCTGGGTATCCGATCGGCGCCTTCAGCTACAGTCACGGCCTCGAATACGCCGTGGAGCGGGAGATCGTTGGCGATCGTTCCGGCCTCGTCGCCTGGGTCGCGACGGTAATCGAAGCTGGCGCCGGCTGGAGCGATTCGCTTCTTCTTGCCGCTGCCTGGCGCGCTGCCCAGCGCCAGGACATGGTCGGGCTCGCGGAGACCGCCGCACTTGCCGCCGCCTGGCGCGGCACGGCGGAGACCGCGCTCGAAAGCGACGCGCAGGGCCGGGCCTTCCTGGCGGCGACCCGGGGTGCCTGGCCCCATCCGCTGCTCGATCGGCTGGCCGCGAGTGAAACCGGGGTTGCGCTCGCCGTCGGCGTCGGGGCAGCAACGGCGGTGCATGGGATTCCGTTGCCGCTCGCGCTCTTCGCCTATTTGCATGCGCTCGGCAGCAACCTCGTCTCAGCGGGAGTTCGACTCGTGCCCCTGGGGCAATCGGACGGCCAGCATGCCATCGCCGCGCTCGAGGCGCCGATTGCCCGGACCGCCCAGCGCGCGATCGATGGTGCGCTCGACGAGGCGGGCACTGCGGCGCCGCTCATCGATTGGTGCTCCATGCGGCATGAAACTCAATATACGAGGTTGTTCCGCTCATGACTCCTTCGCCCCATGGGCCCTTGCGGGTCGGCATCGGCGGCCCGGTCGGCTCCGGCAAGACCGCGCTCGTCGACCGCTTGTGCAAGATCATGCGCGACAGCTATGACATCGCCGTCGTGACCAACGACATCTATACGAAGGAGGACGCTGAGTTCCTCATCCGCTCGGGCGCCCTGCTGCCTGAGCGCATCCTGGGAGTCGAGACCGGCGGCTGTCCGCATACGGCGATCCGCGAGGATGCTTCGATCAATCTCGCCGCCGTCGCGGAAATGTGCGGCCGCTATCCGAACCTTGATATCGTCTTCATTGAATCCGGGGGCGACAATCTCGCGGCGACCTTCAGCCCGGAATTGGCCGACATCACCATCTACGTCATCGACGTGGCGGCCGGCGACAAGATCCCGCGCAAGGGCGGTCCGGGCATCACGCGCTCGAACCTTCTGGTTATCAACAAGATCGATCTCGCGCCGTTGGTCGGCGCCGACCTTCAGGTGATGGACCGCGACGCACACAAGATGCGCGGCGATCGGCCCTTTCTGTTCACGAACCTCAAGCAGAATCTCGGCGTGCCGGAGATCGCCGATTTCATTGCCAAGGCGGGCGGCCTGGTCTGAGTCTTCGCTACAGGCGTGCCGCTGGAAGCGGATGAAATCCGTGCCGAAAGCGAAGGGGGCGCCCGTCGGGCCCATGGGGCTAGCGAGAGCGAGCTGAACCTAGGACCGCTTCATCCTTATTCGGTTGCGCTTCTCTCCGCAGTGCCGATCCCCGACCCCGGGATCGAATCGCGTCGGCGGCGAATAATCCTGAACGGCGACGTGCCCAGCCCGGTGAATCCCCCTGCGGGCTGTCGGTTCCATACGCGATGCTGGCTGCGAGAGCGACTCGGCAACCCCGAACGCTGCGTCGCCGAAGATCCGCGCCTTCGCCCACTCTCGACGGGCCATGATGTCGCCTGTCACTTCGCCGAGGAGGTTGACGGTTCTCCCGAGCAGGCGCAGGCCGCAGGTACCCGGGTTCCGGACTAAAGGGCGCAATAATTTCGTCTGATGCAACGGCCGCTTAGGCGCTCCGCCAGGCAACCGGGACCACAGGCTTTTCCGCCTTATAGGTGACAATATCAGATCAAGCGGTTCATACTTATTCATAGTCACCAATAGGTCTGGGTCGTTTGCCGATGCAAAGGCAGTCTGAGGGCCGTGGCCGAAACCTCTTTCACGCTGATATCAACTTGCAGCGCGTACTGGTGCGATTGCTGGGACCGTTGCTGGCGCGCTGGACCGATACGCTCTCTGCATACGGAGCGTGGGTTGGAGACGCGGTCGATCGCGCGGCCGCCTACACCGATCGTCATGCTCCGCCGATGCTCAAGGCTTACGAACGCGATGGCCGACTCGTCAACTGCATTGTCAAGAACCCATCTTGGCAAGCGGTGTCGCAGGAGGTTTATCGGCGGGGCGCAGTGGGGCTGAACTACACTGACGATCCGGCGCCATTCGTGCTGACCT
>JBGPNG010000385.1:0-3142 GCA_041487395.1 Dongiaceae bacterium | reverse complement strand
ATCCTCCTAACATTTTTTATAGAAGGTGCCTAGGTTCTGTTGACATTCACCGCAACCAGAGAACAGTGGCTGCAAGATAAATGAGCGCCTTGAAGTTTCTGGCACGTTTGCAATAGCGTGTGGCGATGCCGCGATAATGCTTGAGTTTGCTGAAGAAACATTCGATGCGATGGCGCTCGGCGTAGAGCGCGAAGTCACAAGGACGCGGGGTTTTGCGGTTTGATCGCGGCGGGATGACGGCTTGCGCGCCTGTCGCCACAATCCGGTCAACGATCTCCTGACTGTCATATCCCTTATCAGCGAGAACGGCTTTCGCCGGAAACGCTGCCAGTAAAGGCTCTGCCTGCGTATAATCCGAAGCCTGCCCCGGCGTCAGGATGAAGCGCAGGGGATTGCCCAAGGCATCGACGACGGCGTGGATCCTGGTCTTCGACCCGCCGCGCGAGCGGCCGGTCGGACGAGCTTCAGACCCCTTTCTTGCCCGCCGCATGTCGGTGCGCCCGGACAATGGTGGCGTCGATCATGACGTATTCGAAGTCGGGATCATCCGCCATGGCAGCGAAAAGCCGACCCCGCACGTCGCCCTTCGACCAGCGCGAAAAGCGGACGAACACGCTGTTCCGATTGCCGCAGATCTCGGGTAGATCGCGCCAGGGCGCGCCAACACGGGGCGACCCATGGCACCGCCTCGACGAACAGCCGGTTGTCCTCGCCACTCCGGCCCGGATCGCTCTTCTCGCCGGGCAGATGCGGTTCCATAGGTTCCCACTGGTGGTCCTTCAAGACCAAACGAACCCCTGACATTCAGCACTCCTATGCGAAAAGGAGCTTGAAGCAGATTTTCGACCCCGTGGGAATCCTCAATGTCAACATGCTCTAGAAGGCGCCAAAGCCTGCCAACCACGCCTTGCTCGGCATCGCCGGACGAATGCCCCGCAATCATGCTGCGGTGAGTTTGGATTCGCGAGTTGCAGTTTGGACTACTCTAGCGGGCAACCCTGAATTGGGAATCCTGTGTCAAATGGCGGACTTATGTCGAGGCACCGACAATGCGACCATGATCATCGGCAGCAAAATGGTAGCGTTCATGCCGATCCCTGGTCATCTGGAGTATCTCGGATATACCGCTTGCGCTTCGGCTCCATGCCCACGCCCAACCACGGAATCAAACGAACATGACGAAAAACCTCTAAATGTCCGCCGTCGCCGGAGTCTGGGACCGTAGGGCAGGACAATCGCGCGAAACGCTCGCCGGCATAGCCGAGGCCATGGCGAATACGTTGCGCGGCCGGGGTCCGGACGGCGGCGACCTGTGGTGCGATACCGGCGCCGGCATTGCACTTGCACACCGCCGGCTTTCGGTCACTGATCGATGGCCGGCGGCAAGACAGCCCCTTGTCTCCTCCTGCGGGCGGTTCGTCCTTTCCTGCGATGGCGAAGTCTACAACGCCGACGAGTTGATGCCCGCACTGCGCGCGGCGGGACGGCAATTTTCCGGATTATCGGATATCGAAGTCATTGTCGAAGGCATCGCCGCCTGGGGCATCGACGCGACAGCCCAACGCCTGAATGCAACGTTTGCCGCGGCCCTGTGGGACCGCGAGCTGAGGGTCCTCCACCTCTTTCGCGATCGCCTAGGCATGCGGCCGCTGTATTGGGCGCACGGCGACGACTTTTTCCTCTTCGCGTCGGAACTGAAGGCGCTGCGCGCTTGCGCTGGCTTCCGGGCAGAACTCAACCGTGACGTCGTCGTTGCCTTCCTGCGTCGGCGCTGCGTTCCGGGTCCTTACACGATCTATCGGGGTGCCAGAATGCTGGAGCCCGGCGCCATTCTATCTTTGAAAGCCGATGGAGACCATGTGATCCGCCGCTATTGGTCCCTGGAAGACGCCGCCCGGTCCGGGCAGCTGAACCGATTTGACGGCAGCGAGGCGGAGGCGGCCCAACGCCTCGACCAGCTGCTGCGCGATGCCGTGGCGCGACGGATCGGCAACGCCCCGATCGGCACGTTTCTATCCGGGGGAATCGACTCATCGACGATGTTGGCTCTGCTGCAAGCCGTCGGCACGCAGCCTGCCCAGAGCTTTTCAGTCGGATTTCAGGAGCGCGAGTTCAACGAAGCCGACCATGCGGGTGCCGTCGCCCGGCATCTGGGTGCCGAGCATAGCGCGCTGTACGTCTCACCCGAACATGCCCGCGAGCTTATCCCGAAGCTACCGGAGATGTATGACGAGCCGATGGCCGATGTTTCGCAAATTCCAACGTTCTTTCTTTCCGAATTGGCCCGGCAGCATGTCTCGGTCGCCTTCACGGGCGATGGCGGCGACGAACTCTTCGGCGGCTATGAACGATATTGGCAGGCAAGGGATCTCCTGCGCCACATCCGGCGGCTGCCGCCGCCGGCGCGCCAGGCGGCGAAGGCAATGATCCAGCTGATGGCGCCCGTCTTCTGGACTCGGCTTTCGGTCGCTTTGCCAACAGCCCTTCGGCCGCCTCATTTTGGCGACAAGCTCTACATGCTCGCCCGTATTTTGACCGGCGACGCCGACGACATCTATCGGCTGATCGTCAGCTATTGGCAGGATCCCGAGGCCATTGTGCCTGGCGGCCGCGAGCCGCCTGGCCTGCCAAAGGATCCGCGGATCAAATCCTTCATCCCCGACCATGTCGAGCGCATGCAGTACTTCGATACGCTGACCATCTTGCCCGACGACCATATGACCAAGGTCGACCGGGCCGCGTCTGCGGCGGCGCTGCATATTCGGATGCCGTTCCTGGACCACCGTCTGGTGGATTTCAGCTGGACCTTGCCGCCAAGCATGAAGCTGCGCGGGCGCACGAACAAATGGCTGTTGCGCCAGGTTCTGTATCGATACGTCCCGCCGCAAATCCTCGAGCGGCCGAAAATGGGATTCGACGTGCCGATCGGAATCTGGCTGCGCGGGCCATTGCGCGACTGGGCCGAGGACCTCCTCGACGAAGCGCGGCTAAAGGCCGAAGGCATCTTCAGCCCGCAGGCGATCCGCACCAAATGGCAGGAACATCTCGACGAACGACGCAACTGGCAGGGCGCGTTGTGGGCGGTGCTGATGTTCCAAGCCTGGAAGCAACGCTGGTTGCCGGGGTCTTAGGCGGTTTTGCT
>JBGPNG010000384.1:0-3158 GCA_041487395.1 Dongiaceae bacterium | reverse complement strand
TTCGCCGCCGTCGCCTGCCGGCCGAGGCCGGTCAAAATCATGCCGGCAAGAACGGCAATAGCGACGCATTTTCGCATCAGCTGGCACCCTTATCCGACATTCTTCGAGAAATGGAAGATCCGAGCATTACGGTAAACCTCCAAGCCTCCCGTTGCCAGACCCCGTTCCGTCCTGCCGTCGGCCAGTGATGACGACCGCCAAACGATCCGCGGGGAGCAGCGGCCAGCTTTCGTTCAATGTGAACAAGTGCGGAATGCTGAACTATGGTATAGGAATAGGCATGATTAAGAGCCTCGCCATATTCTCTGCGCTTCGCCGCCGCCGCCCCGCTACGGCGGTTTCCGTCGGGGCTCGATATTACCGGCGCGAATCCCCGAACATCATCTGGGAAGTGCAATCCCTGTTCACGGGGAAGGACGGGATGCTCTATGCGGGCCTCTTCTGCGTCTCCGATTCGACGCTGCGGAAAACTCTGTCGCAGTCTGCGTTAGAGCATGATGCGCGAAATGCCCGAGTTCCGGGGTACTGAAAATCAGTCGTTCGCTCGACCAAAATCGAAGTTCCTGTCGGCTTGATCTGGGTGGTCGGCTCGATTTCATGGGTGATCGGCCGCGAAGTCAATCTCACGAGCCGCATCGAGCGCCTGTCCATATCGCAAACTAGATCCGGCAGTACTGGTGATGGAGGCCACCCAGGATCGGAGCCGATATGATCCTACCGAGCCGCTGGATCGGGCATTTGCTCCGGCGTTGACACGTGGGACAGGGAACTCTCTGCTCCTTGCCCGACATCATCTAGCCAGCAACTCGCTAGCGCAGTGATCGAGGAAGCGCGCGAATGCCGGCTCGTTGCCGGGGCTGGCCACGCAGTGGCCCCAAGGCGAATCGAAGGGCCGCAAATCCGCGTTCGGCATCTGGCCTACCTCGATCTCATTATCCTCTGGTGGGAAATAGAGATCTTGGGTGCATGGCACGAGTATGGCGCGGGCCTTGATCGACCCCAAGGCGCGTCGGAAATCGCCATGATAAAGTTCGTTTGCGCTGATGTCGCCCTTCTGCCAGCTCCAAAGCATGGCCAGGAGATCATTGGCATCCCAGTTGAGATGATCCCGTTCCCAGTCGACGAGCAGATCCTCGAAAGTCTCGAAGCCGAGCTTGCGGTAGAGAGCCTCGCGATAAAAACTCTGCGAATAGGCCCAGCCGGCATAGACCCGGCCAAAGGCTTTCAGGCCCCTGGTCGGCGGCTCGATATAATTGCCGTCATTCCAGGTCTGGTCGGCCTGGAGAGCCGCCTTTACCCCTTCGAGAAACACGATGTTGTGCGGCGAGGTCTTGGCCGAAGCGCAGAACGGCAAGATCGCATCCACCATGTCGGGAAACTGCGCCGCCCATTGATAAGACTGGCAGCCCGCCACGGACCAGCCGGCAACCAAAGCGACGTGTTTAACCCCCAATCGTTCTGTCAGCAGGCAGTGCTGGCACCGAATGTTGTCGTAGAGCGTCGCGTTCGGGAATCTCGGGCCGTCAAAGGGAGCTGGCGTATTGCTCGGCGAGGACGACAAGCCGTTGCCGAGTAAATTGACCGAAACGATAAAATACCGGGCAGGATCGATTGCCCGCCCGGCCCCGAACAGCGCCTCGTTGCGCCTGTGAGTGCCGGTATAGTAGGTCGGCAAGACGATAGCGTTATCCTTGGCTGCGTTGAGGGAGCCATAAGCCTTGTAGGCGAGCACGCCATTGGGAATAACTTCACCTGATTGGAGCTCCACGCGGCCGAGTTCATATATGTCGTAATCCGTCGCCATTTCGCTCTCGCCCATCCCACACTGTCGGACCGCCGCCGGTCATGACGCCCAAGGTCATGCCAAGCGGCCGGCCCTATTGTCGACTGACCGGTCAAGCTAGTCCACGGCTTGCGCCTGGCCCCACGCCTCTCTATCTTCTTGATCTCAAAGAAACCCGTCGCGCAAGTTCTGCTGCCACCCGTTGACCCGGGTGCGACCGGAGATGCTGGACACTCCCTAAATGACCCAGAGGCAAGGACTTGGCTAACTCCCGCCGGCGCCGTCACCAACCCCCCACTGAAGCCAATGACGCTCGCCAGGAACGCATCGACGAGTTCCTGACGATCGCGTTGAAATTGTTCGCCGAGCGCGACTATGCGGCGGTGCGGATGCAGGATATCGGGCGCGTCTGTCGCGTCAATCACTCGCTGATATACTATTATTTTCCGAACAAACTGGCTCTTTTCAATGCGGCGATCGAACATCTTATCGCCAACACCCATGCCAGCTATCAGCGGTTGGCGGAGAAGCACCACAACGATCCCGTGGCCCTGCTGAACGACTGGATCGATACCAACATCAAGCTGGCGCCTGCCCTGCGCCAGCTCGTTCGCGTGCTGTTCGAGTATGCTGGTCCGCGCGACAGATCCGTGTCGGTGGACGCCGCAATCAAAAGATTCTATGCGCAGGAACGGCACATCATCTCGTCGGGCATTCGCCAGGGCATCGCGCTGCAACTATTCAATCGGATCGATCCGGACGAGCTTGCCGGCATCGTCTCGACGCAGATCGATGGCATCTTTTTTGGCTCGATGATGCGCCCGGACGTCAATCTTCGCGAGCAGATGGAGAAACTGCGCGGCCTGCTCTGGCAGCTGCTTGGTCATGCAGCCGGCGGCAGGTCTCGTCGCTCGCCGCGGCGATCCACCAAGTCCTAAGCTCGGGTTTTCCGCGCCGCAAAACCGAGCGGACGCCGACCGTGCTTTTAATTGACAAGTTAGTCAAATCCGATGAAGGTTGACTCTTGGTGACCGGTCAATTGCGTGGGGCTTTGGCCGATGCCGAACACCAGGGAGAGGACATCCGCCGATGGCACACAACTCATATCTGACCTATGGCCAGAGAGAAGGCCAAAGCGACTTTCCAACGCATTTGATCTCCGGCATTCCATCGTTCTTGAAGACCAACGTGGTGCCCCCGATAACGAAGGATCTCAAGGCCCATCGGGCCCGCGCGGCCGTCTTGGGCCTGCCCTGGGAACACACCAACACCTGCAGGCCGGGAACCTCCATGGGACCGCGCGCCGTGCGATGCGCGACGGACCACTACATCAGCCATCACGGCGAGTTCCAGGTAGACCTCTTCGAGGCGCTCA
>JBGPNG010000383.1:0-3159 GCA_041487395.1 Dongiaceae bacterium | reverse complement strand
TTTATTGGAAAAGGCAGTGCTGGCGGTCGCCACCCACACCCATCTCGACCATGTGGGCTGACATCACGAGTTCGACGATTGCCTGGTCCATCGCCTGGAGGCCGATGATCTTGGCACGTCGTCCGCCCACGATAGCTTGGGTACATCCAAATGGGACGCCGAGGATGTCGCCGGCTTGCGCAAGGTCGGCTATGAGGTGCCGGCACAGCTGATCACGGCCTTGCCCCACAAGGATTACAAGATCGCCGACTACAAACGCCGGCCCGCGAGGGCAACCGTGATCGTCGATGAAGGCGATATCGTCGATATCGGCAATCGCCATTTCGAGATTTTGCATCTGCCCGGTCATTCGCCGGGCGGCGACCGGTCTTTGGGAGGCAGCCACCGCTACACTGTTTTCAGGCGATGCGGTCTATGACGGACCGCTGTTGGACGAACTACCCACATCGAATATCGCTGATTATTTGAGAACGATGCGCCGGTTGCGCGAATTGCCGGTGCGGGTAGTTCATGCCGGCCACGACCCCAGTTTCGACCGCGGCAGATTGCGCGAATTGGCCGACTCCTATATCCGCCGGCGCGAGGCCAAAGCGGCCTAGCCCTCAGATTCTACGGCGCAACGCCAATGACTGGGCGGTGAAGACGCCCACCAGGATTACGCCCGCGCCCAGCATCTGCTGCCAGGTGAACCCGCCCCCCATCAATACCGTCACGGCAACCGCCGCCGCCGGCAGAAAGTTATTGTACATGGAGGCGACGACGACGCCGATGCGGCTGACACCGTAGTGCCAGCAGAAGTTGCCGAGAGCGATGGGGAAAAATCCGGCGAAGGCCATCATGGCGAGCGAAGCAACGCTGAGATCGATGCGAAGCGTCACCACGCCGCTGGCCGCCACCACCGGCAAGGCGGCGAATAGGCAGATGGCGCCGCCGGCGACCGTGAAGGCGGTGATCTGCAACTGGCTGTAGCCGCGCAGCCAGCGCTGGGCAGCGATCGACATCCAGGTCCAGAGCATATTGGCGACAACGATCAAGACCTCTCCGCCGTGGAAACGGGCGCCTTCGATCGACTGGCCGCCCAGGACGGAGACCAAGCCACCGATGACGGACAAGATCGTGCCGAACAGGATGCCGCGGGCCAGCGGCTCGCGATAAAGGGCGGCCGCGGTGAGGGCAGAACCGATGGGACTGGTCGTCGAAATGATCGCCGAGGAAAGGCCGCTTGAATACATGATGCCGAGGCTCGTCAGCAGGGAACCGACGGCCACGCCCACGCCGCCGAGCAGCAGGATCCGCCCCCAGGGCGTGGCATGGGGCAAGGGTGCGCGATGGCGTTGGAGAAATACCCCCAGAAACAGAACCGCCGTGCCGAGCAGTTGTCGCGCCAATGTCACCGAAAAGGCGTCCCAAGTGACGAGCAAACGCTCGAGTATCGGGAAGAACGCACCCCAGAAGAAGGTCATCAGCGTCAAGCCGAGATTGGCGATCAGCAGCTCGCGCAGCGATGTGGATCGACTCGGCTCCCCCGGCATGTCGCGACCTTGACCGGTCTTTCATCGGCGCACAATCGACGGCGCCGCGACCCCACCACGTGACTACGGCATGGCTGGCGGCGGGCATCGAGATACGGCATATCTTTGACCTGTCATCTCTTCGAAGGCCTGCCATGCCCATCAATCCGACGGATCTCAGCCATCCGGGCGCGCCCCATGTCCAGTCCTATTGGGCCGCCACCGCCGGGAACGAAGTCGAGAACTGCGATCCGGTGGCCGCGGACCTGGACGTCGATGTCGCCATCATCGGCGGCGGGTATACCGGCCTGTCGGCCGCCTATCATCTCGCCCGCGAGCACGGCATCGCTGCTCATGTGCTCGAGGCCCATCTCATCGGCTGGGGCTGCAGCGGGCGCAACGGTGGATTCTGTTCGACCGGCATCGGCAAGGAAGACTTCGGCGACTGGACCGCCCGCTGGGGTTTGGAGACAGCCAAAGGAATTTTCGAACAGAGCCGCGAGGCGGTTCGTGCGGTGAAGCGGATTCTGGAGTCGGAATCGATCGAAGCGGACAAGACGCCCGAAGGCGGCCTGGAACTGGCCCATCGCCCCAATCGCGTGGCGGAACTTGCCGTGCGCCAGCGTCGTTTGCACGACCTCTTCGGCCTGAATGTGGAGTTGCTGCAAAAAGCCGACCTCGAACGCCGCTATCTGGCGAGCCGGGAAGCCCATGGCGCCTTGCTTCACGACGAGGGTTTCGGCCTCCACGCCATGAAATTCTGCCGCGGCTTGGCGCGAGCGGCCCAGCGGCGGGGGGCAATTCTCCACGGCGCTTCGCCCGTGACCTCGTGGCGACGCGACGGCAAGCGCCATATGCTGGCGACACCGCGCGGAACCGTTCGCGCCCGCCAAGTCATCATTGCCGGCAACGGCTACACGGGCGATCGGCTGCATTCGGCAATCGCCGGGCGGCTTTTGCCAGTGCTCTCCAATATCATCGTGACGCGGGAACTGACGCAGGCCGAACGCCAATCGGTCAATTGGCAAACCTATCTGAAAATCTGGGATACCCGCCATCTGTTGTTCTACTACCGGCTGCTGCCGCAGAACCGCGTGCTGTTCGGTGCGCGCGGGGGAATCGAGGACAGGCCCGAAAGCAACCCGCGGCAGCGCATCTGGCTCGAACGGCGCTTGGCCCAGATGTTCCCAGCGCTGGCCAAAGTCGAAAGTGAATATTTCTGGCGCGGCTGGGTCTGCCTGGCGCGCGACAGGAACCCTCATGTGGGAACCGTGGCCGACGGCACGGTGCATTACGCGCTGGCCTATATGGGCAGCGGGGTCGCTTTGGCGACATATTGCGGGAAATTGCTGGCGGCACGGATCGTCGGCAAGGCCGAAGGCGATGCCGGCCCCTTGCTGGGCACGGCCCTGCCCCGCTTCCCTCTTCCGGCATTGCGGCGAATATATCAGCGCCTCGCCTATAGCTATTACGGTTTCAAGGACGAGCATCTTTAGGTCCCGGTTGGTGCCTCGCGGGACCGACGCGCCGGCGACATGATAGGTTGAGCCATGACCCGGCTTTTGATCGAAGAGGTGGATTATGGCGATCCGCTGCCGATCTTTGCGCGCTTCGCCAATCTGCCGGGCGCGATCTTCCTCGACAGCGC
>JBGPNG010000382.1:0-3164 GCA_041487395.1 Dongiaceae bacterium | reverse complement strand
GCGGTCAGCTGATCGACGCGCAGTGCCCAATGGGCCTCAAAACTGCCGCTGAGAAACCAGGCAATGATTTCGGTTGTGCGCGCGTGGCCGTGCAGCGAGACGTCGACGAAGACCGCGCCTGACATGCCAAGGGATGCCAACAGGGCGAGGCAGGTCACCGCCTGCGCTCCCCTGTCGCCGATCAGCCGCCCGAACAGTCCGGCGATGGCAGCCGCCAGCAGCGGCAGGAAGACGATCGCCACATCCATCGCCGGCTAGCCCTTCATCATGTTGATATCTTCGACGGCGATGGAACCGCGATTGCGGAAATAGACCACGATGATGGCGAGGCCGATCGCCGCCTCAGCGGCGGCAACGGTCAACACGAACAAAGCAAAGACCTGGCCGACGAGATCGCCGAGCTGGGTCGAGAAGGCCACCAGGTTGATGTTGACCGCGAGCAGCATCAGCTCGACCGACATCAGGATGATGATGACGTTCTTGCGATTGAGGAAGATGCCGAAGATGCCCAGCGTGAAGAGGATGGCCGCGACGGTCAGATAATGGGCGAGGCCGATCGTCATGAAGGCACGCCGCTCCCCGTCGGTACTTTCTTGACCTCGACGGAATCTTCGCGGCGACGCCCGGTCTGGCGGCCGATGGATTGGCGGCGCACGCCGCTGCGTTGGCGCAAGGTCAAAACGATGGCGCCGATCATGGCGACCAGCAGAACCAGTCCTGCGATCTGGAACAGATAAACGTAATTCGTGTAGAGGACCAGGCCCAGCGCATGCGTATTCGTGATCTGGGCAGCGGACGGGGTCGGCGCCAGCGCCGCTCCCGACGCCAAGGGCGAGGCGACCCAGGCGCCGAATACGAGGGCGAGCTCGGCCAGGAGGATGAGGCCGACAAGAAGCCCGATGGGCAGATAGGCCAGCGCGCCACGACGCAGCTCGACGAAGTTGATGTCGAGCATCATCACGACGAAGAGGAACAGCACGGCGACCGCGCCCACATAGACGACGATGAGGATCATCGCCAGGAACTCCGCCCCCATGAGGACGAAGAGCCCGGCGGCGTTTAAAAACGCCAGAATCAGGAACAGCACGGAATGAACGGGATTGCGCGCCGAGATGACCATGACGCCGGAGGCAACCGCGATGCCGGCGAACAGATAGAAGGAAAGCGCCTGAATGATCATGAGGCTCTCAACGATAGGGCGCATCGGCCGCCATATTGGCGGCGATCACGGATTCCCAGCGGTCGCCGTTCGCCAGCAACTTCTCTTTGTTGTAGAGAAGCTCCTCATGGGTCTCCGTGGCGAATTCGAAATTCGGCCCCTCGACGATGGCATCGACCGGGCAAGCTTCCTGGCATAGCCCGCAATAGATGCATTTCGTCATATCGATATCATAGCGCGTCGTGCGCCGGCTGCCGTCCTCGCGCGGCTCGGCTTCGATGGTGATGGCCTGGGCCGGGCAAACGGCCTCGCAGAGCTTGCAGGCAATGCAGCGTTCCTCGCCGTTGGGATACCGGCGCAGCACATGCTCGCCGCGGAAGCGCGGGCTGAGGGGACCTTTCTCATACGGATAATTGATCGTCACCCGCGGCTGAAACAGATAGCGGAACGTCAGCGCCAGGCCGGACAGCAGCTCGACCAGCAGCAAGCTTTTGGTGGCGCGCGCGAAAACCGTCATGGCGTCACTCTCCTTGCCCCGTCATGGCACCCAACCGAAGGCCATCAGCCCGCCCGCCGTCACCACGACCCAAAGCAGCGACAGCGGTAGAAATACCTTCCACCCCAGGCGCATCAGCTGGTCATAGCGATAACGCGGGAATGTCGCGCGCACCCACAGGAAGAAGAAAAGCACGAGGGCGATCTTGCCGGCAAACCATATGGGCCCGGGAATCCAGTTGAAGGGCGCGATATCCACCGGCGGCAGCCATCCGCCGAGGAATAGAACCGATGTCGTCGCGCTCATCAGGATCATGTTGGCGTATTCGCCGAGGAAAAAGAGCGCGAAGGTCATGGAGGAATATTCGGAAAAATAACCGGCGACGAGTTCGGATTCCGATTCCGGCAGGTCGAAAGGTGAACGGTTGGTTTCCGCCAAGGCCGAAATGAAGAACACCACGAACATCGGCAGCAACGGGACAGCGAACCAAACATGGCGCTGGGCCATCACGATGTCCGAGAGATTGAGCGAGCCGACGCAGAGCAAGACGGTGATGATGACGAAGCCGATGGAGATTTCATACGACACCATCTGGGCGGCCGAGCGCATTGCACCCAGGAACGGATATTTGGAATTGCTGGCCCAGCCGGCCATGACAACGCCATAGACGCCGAGGGAAGAGATGGCGAAGAGATAGAGTATGCCCACATTGATGTTGGCCAGCACTATGCCTTTGCCGAAGGGAATCACCGCCCAGGCAACCAGGCTGAGCGTGAAAGTGATCATGGGTGCCGCCACGAAGACGATGCGGTTGGCCCCGCTCGGGATCACCGTTTCCTTGAACAGAAGCTTGATGCCGTCGGCGAACGGCTGCAGCAGGCCGAAAGGCCCGACGACATTGGGGCCGCGGCGCAGCTGCATGGCGGCCAGCACCTTGCGCTCGGCATAGGTCAGGTAGGCGACGGCGACCAGCAACGGCACGACGATGGCGATCACTTCGGCGACGATGATGGCCGTCGGCATGACATAGCCATGCAGAAAATCATCCATGGGTGCCGGTCGCCCCACTGTCGGCGGTGCCGAATGTCTCGACGCATTTCGCCATGGTCTCCGAAGCCCGGCTGATCGGATCGGTCATATAGAAGTTCTCAATGGCCTGGATGAACGGTGCCGAGTCTATTGCCCCCTCGGTGCCGAAATTTCCCCACTCGGCCGCTTCGATCGCATTGAGACGCTGCAAGCGGGGTGCCAGCTGATAGAGACGGCGGCGAAGCTGCCCCAAATCGTCATAGGGCAGCGCCTTGCCGATTACGCCGGAAAGCGCGCGTAGAATTGTCCAATCCTCGCGCGCCTCGCCCGGCGGAAAGACGGCGCGCAATGCAAGCTGGGCGCGACCCTCGGTGTTCATGTAAGTCGCGTCTTTCTCGGTGTATGCAGCACCGGGCAGAATGACGTCGGCCCGATGGGCGCCGGCATCGCCGTGATGTCCCTGATAGACGATGAAGGCCT
>JBGPNG010000381.1:0-3167 GCA_041487395.1 Dongiaceae bacterium | reverse complement strand
GGCCACCCGCCCTTCGATCTCTGGGACGTCGACATCCGCCGCATGCAGCCGCATCAGAATCGCAAGACTTACCTGCGCGAGCGCGTATCGGAGGCGCTGGGCCTGCTCTACGCCATGCATTGGCCCTATCGCCAGTTCGAGACCGCGCGCGGCATCCGCCTGACGCCGCTCTATATGCGCCTCAAGGAAAACGGCGCCTGCTTCGGGGAAGTGGCAGGCTGGGAACGCGCCAATTGGTTCGCGCCCAAGGGTATCGCGCCCAGTTACGAATACAGCTTCGGCCGCCAGAATTGGTTTTCCTATGCCGCCTCGGAAGTGAAGGCAACGCGCGAAAAAGTGGGCCTGTTCGATCAATCCACTTTCGCCAAGTTCCTGGTTAGGGGTGCGGATGCCGAGCGCGAGCTGCAGCGCATTTGCGCGGCCGACGTCGCCGTCGAGCCCGGGCGCGCAATCTATACCCAATGGCTGAACGAACGGGGCGGGATCGAGGCGGATCTAACCGTGACGCGCCTCGCCGAGGACGCCTATATGATTGTAACCGCGGCGGCCACGGGCCGGCGCGATCTCCATTGGCTGAAGCGCAACATCGTTGCCGACGCGCGCATCACCATCGACGATGTGACCAACGCCTATGCCGTGTTGGGCGTGATGGGGCCCAACAGCCGGGCGCTGCTGCAATCGCTCAGCGACGACGATCTCAGCAACAAGGGATTTGCCTTCGGCCGGTCGCGCGAGATCGCCATCGGCGACGTCCGGCTCCGCGCCACCCGCATCAGCTATATGGGCGAGCTCGGCTGGGAGCTCTACGCGCCCAGCGAATTCGCCATAGGTCTGTTCGATTCCCTCCTCGCGGCCGGCGGCCCCCATGGTCTCAAGCTTTGCGGCATGCACGCCATGGACAGCCTGCGCATCGAGAAGGCCTATCGCCATTGGGGCCATGACATCACCGACGAGGATACGCCCCTGGAGGCAGGTCTGGGCTTTGCCGTCGCCTTCGACAAGAACGCGAGTTTCATCGGCCGCGATGCTCTGCTGCGCCAGAAGCAGACAAGGAAATTACCCAAGCGGCTGCTGCAGTTCGCTCTCGAAGACCCCGAACCACTGCTCTATCACAACGAGCCGATCTATCGCGACGGCAAGCTGGTCGGCAATACCAGTTCGGCCAACTACGGTCATCATCTCGGCCGCGCCATCGCCATGGGCTATGTCCACCATGAAGCCGGTGTCGATGCCGGTTATGTGGCCGGCGGCAAATGGGAAATCGAAATCGGACTGAAGCGCTATGCCGCCCATGCCAGCCTGAAGCCGATGTATGATCCGACCAGCGAAAGGATGAAGGCCTGACGCCATGATTCGCACCATCGAATCCGAAGTCGAGGCTTTGAACGTCACCTGGCAGTCGGGCGGGCAAAGCCGCTTTCCCTATATCTGGCTGCGTGACAACTGCCGCTGTGCCAAATGCCGCGATCCGCGCAACGGCCAGCGCCTGTTCGACGCTCTCGATCTTCCGGCCGAGCCGCATCCGGCGGAGGCGAAGCTGGAGGAGGGATCGGTTGCCCTGCGCTGGGCGGGGGAAAATCACGAGAGCCGCTATGCCGACGAATGGTTGGCGGCCCATGATCTGTCGAGGGATGCGCGGGCGAAACGGCGGACGCCCCCGCGCTTCTGGGGGGCGGAGATCGCCAACGACCTGCCCCAGGCGGATTGGCCGCGCGTGCTGGCCGAGCCGGCGGAGGAATTGCGCTTGCTGGATCGGCTCGCAGAATATGGTTTTGCTCTGCTGCACCAAGTGCCGGTCGAGAAGGGCCAGGTGACGGCGGTCGGCGATCGCCTCGGCCATGTCCGCGTCACCAACTACGGCCAGCTCTTCGACGTGATCTCCATGCCCAATCCCAACAACCTGGCCTTCACCGCGCTGGGGCTGGGCGTGCATACGGACAATCCCTATCGGGATCCCACACCGGGACTGCAACTGCTGCATTGCCTGGAGGCAGATGCGCCTGGCGGCGACACGCTGCTGGTCGACGGCTTCCGCGGGGCGGAGGAACTGCGCCGGCGCCATGCGCAAGAATTCGCGCTGCTTGCGCGCCTGCCCTTGCCCTTCCATTTCGCCGATGCCAAGACCGATCTGCGCGCGGCAACGCCGATCATCTCGACGGATTTCGAAGGGCGGGTCATGGCGGTGCATTTCAACAACCGCTCCATGGCGCCCCTCGATCTGCCGGAGGATCAGATCCTGCCTTGGTATCGCGCCTATCGTCGTTTCGCATCGATCTTGCGCGAACCGGCGGGCGAACTGCGGCTCCGTCTGGCGCCCGGCGATCTGGTGATCATGGAGAACAACCGGGCGCTGCACGGCCGCACCGCCTTCGATCCCAACCGGGGACGACGCCATCTCCAGGGATGCTACGTCGACAAGGACGGCGTCGAGAGCCGCCGGCGTGTCTTGCAGCGAGGTGAAGCGTGAGCGAGCGCTTGCTGGACGAGATCACCGATCTCTATGCCCGCAGAGGCGGTGCCAGCTATGGCGAGGGCATATCGATGACGGCGCATGGCCTCCAGACGGCGGTCTTGGCGGAAGAGGAAGGCGAAGGAGCCGCGATGATCGCCGCAGCCCTTCTCCACGACATCGGCCATCTGTTGCACGACATGCCTGAGGACATTGCCGACCAGGGTATCGACACCCAGCATGAATCCATCGCCTCGGTCTGGCTCTCGCAATATTTTCCGAAGGAAGTCAGCGAGCCCGTGCGCCTCCACGTCGCCGCCAAGCGCTTCCTCTGCGCGAGCATCCCGGGCTATTTCACCGGCTTGTCGCCGGCCTCGGTGCAAAGCCTCGATCTGCAGGGCGGCCCCATGTCGCCGGCCGAAGCCAAGGCCTTCGGCGACGAGGCATTCATGAAAGCAGCACTTCGCCTGCGGCGCTGGGATGATCTGGCGAAATTGACCGGCCTGAAAACCCCCGATTTCGCCCACTTCCGCCCGGCGCTGGCGAAAGCATTGGGGCGCTGAATTCGAGGTTGAGAAGCTCATGCTTCGACAGGCTCAGCATGAGGTCTTTTCTGTTTTGCCGAGAGCCGCCTCTCAAACCTTATCCTGAGCCTGTCGAAGGATGAGGGTCGGCCCGCCGGACGTCTAGCCGAAGCTGGGCAAGGGGGCCAGAGCGT
>JBGPNG010000380.1:0-3176 GCA_041487395.1 Dongiaceae bacterium | reverse complement strand
CTTGTAGCCCTGCTTGGCCGCATCCTTCTGATTAATCGCCATCATTTCGGTGTTATAGCCGGTGGTCGACCCGATCTTGTAGCCGCGCTTGCGCAGCTTGGCGACGATGTCGAGGGTGCCCGGGATGAGGTCCGAGTAGTCGGAGAGGCATTTCAGCTGCAGCGGCACGAAGGCCTTGAACATGCGATCGACGTCGGCTTCGCCCGGTGCCTTGCCATGGTTTTCGGTCCAGCGCTTGCGCACCGAATCGAGCTGGGTAATGCGCTGAATATGGATGCGCTTATGGGCGCCCATGGGGGCGCGGGCCTCTTCGATCGTAATCGGCACGCCCTCGCGCTTGAACACGTCCATGAAAACGACGGCCGGCGCCATGCAGCCGAAGTCCATGGTCGTGCCGGCCCAGTCCAGCAGCACGGCCCGGATCTTGCCGCGATAGCTCCGTTGATATCTGAACGTCATTTCCAGCTCCTCGTTGTTGGCTTGGCCCGTTTGCTCACGGGGCGATTGGATCGGATTGTGGGATTGTCGAATCTCGGTGCGAGTCTGCCCGACGGCCCCTTAGGCGCTGGCAGCGCGCTTCTGTGGCGCGCCGCTTGCCGCGCCCATCTCGGTCATGACCACGCGCACGGCTGCAAGCGCGCCCTTCATCTCCGCCTCGCCCAGACATCCGATACAGCCGATGCGGAAACTGTCGGCCACCGTCAGCTTGCCCGGGTATATGACGAATCCCCGTTCGCGCAGCTTGTCATAGAAGGTCGCGAAGACGAATTTCGGATCGGCCGGCATGCGGAACGTCACGATGATCGGTGCCTGCAGCCGATCGGGCAGCAACGTCTCGAACCCCAGCTTGCGCATGCCATCCACCAGGATGCGACAGTTGTTGCGATACCGCCCGCCCCTGCCCGCCACGCCGCCTTCGGCCTCATGCTCCTGGATCGCCTGGTCGAAGGCGACGATGCAATGGATCGGCGGCGTGAAGCGCCATTGGCCGGTCTTCTCCAACGCCTGGAATTGATCGAAGAGATCGAGGGAGAGCGAGGGCGAATTTCCCTTGCAGGCATCGAGCGCCTCCTTGCGGCAGATGACGAAGCCCAGGCCCGGCACGCCTTCCAGGCATTTGTTCGAGGAGGCGGCCAGCGCATCGAAGGCGATCTCGCGGGCATCCACCGGCAAGGCGCCAAAGGCGCTCATGGCATCGATCAGCAGGCGCCGGCCGGCCTTGGCAACGACGGCGGCGACCTCGCCAATCGGATTGAGCACGCCGGAGGTCGTCTCGCAATGCACCACCGCGACATGGCCGATGGCCGGATCGCCGGCGAGCGCTTTTTCCACGGCGGTCGGATCGACTGGACGGTCCTCCGCCCATTCCAACACGGCGTAGTCGCGCCTGTAGTAGTCGCAAATCTTGGCCATGCGCTTGCCATAGGCGCCGTTGATCAGGATCAGCAGCTTGCCCTTGGGCGGCACGAAGCTGCCCAGCATCGCCTCCACGGCAAACGTGCCGCTGCCCTGCATGGGCACGCAGACATGGCTGCCCGTGGCACCGGCAATCGCCACCAGCTTGTCGCGAACGCGGCGATTGATGGCGATGAATTGCTGATCGCGCGAGCCCCAGTCATGAAGCATCGCCTGTTTCACGCTGAGCGAGGTGGTGAGCGGGCCGGGGGTCAGAAGCCAGGGGTCTCGGGCGGGTGCAGGAGAGGTCATTCGGACAATCCTTTCGACTGGTGCGGGCGATATCGGCGGGCTGGCCTTGCAGTTATCGGCCCAGGCATTACCATATGTCCAATCACTAGTTTCTATATTTCATATAGGTGTTACCTATGAATCATGCTCAGCTTCGCGCCTTCCATGGCGTGGCAAGCGAAGGCAGTTTCACCAAGGCGGCCCTCGCCTTGCATGTGACCCAGCCAACGCTCTCGGGCCAGGTGAAGGCCTTGGAGGCGACATATGGCGTGCGGCTGTTCGACCGCCGCGGCCGAAAGGTCAGCCCGACGGCCCTGGGAAGCGAACTCTTGGAATTGACCCGTCGGCTCTTCAGCCTGGAGGCGGAGACCGAGCATCTGCTGAGTGCGGCGCGGGGCTTGCGCAAGGGCCATCTTCGGGTCGGCGCCGATGCGCCCTATCACGTGACATCCGCCCTCTCCGCCTATACCCGCCGATATCCGGGCATTCGGCTTTCCCTCACTGTCGGGAATTCCGCCGAGCTTGCCCAGGAATTGCTGGAGCACAAACTCGATGTCGCGGTGCTCGCCAACATCACGGGCGATGCCCGCTTCTTTGCCAAGCCGCTGCGCCATGATCGGCTGGTCGCCTTCGTTGCCAAAAGCCACCCCTGGGCCAGGCGCCGGCGGGTCGACCTCGCCGATCTCGGCGCGCAGCGGCTCGTCCTGCGCGAACAGGGTTCGGCGACCCGCCGGATCTTCGAGACGGCGATGGCCCGGCGCGGGCTTGCGTTGGGCGAGGTGCTGGATATGAACAGCCGCGAAGCCGTGCGCGAGACGGTAGCGGCCGGGCTCGGCGTCGGGGTCGTCTCGGCCGGCGAGTTCGGCAGGGATTCGCGCCTCGCCACCCTTGAGCTTACCGGCGGCAACTTGACGATGACGGAATATGTCGTCTGCCTCGCCGAACGGCAGGATCTGCGCCTCGTGCGCAGCTTCCTCGATCTCGTTGCATAGGCCAGGGCCGTGCCGGTGGGATTGTCGCAGGTGCCGATGAAATCGGCATCGAGGTCCGGCGCCCGCGTCGGGCTGACGACCCGGTACATCCGTGGAATCGCCATCCCTTCGCCGGGCCGGGGGATGCCGTCACCCGGAACCCGCGAACGCGTATCGAAATGAGCGGCGTGTCAAGGTTTACCCGCCCCGGATTGCGATAGCGGCTTGCAAATATGAAATTTCGATGACGCTGGAACCAGCCATTCAGGATTCGTAGCTCGCGGCCAGCGCATCCAGCAATCGAACGCCGAAGCCCGTGGCCCCCTTGGGCTGGGTCGGCTTTTCCTTCGGCCCGAACAGGCCCGTATAGGCGATGTCGAGGTGGGCCCAGGGCGTCTTGCCGACGAAGCGCTGCAGCAGCTGCGCGCCATGCACGGCGTCGGCGACTTCTTCATCGGGTGCCACTTGGCGCACATCGGCGATCGTCGATTCCAGATTGGCCTCGTAGTCGGGGCCCAG
>JBGPNG010000379.1:0-3185 GCA_041487395.1 Dongiaceae bacterium | reverse complement strand
CCTCGACGACGCTCACGCCGCAGCCGAGCCGACGTGCCGAGGCCGCCACTTCGAGGCCGATGAAGCCGCCGCCAACGACAACGATCTGTGCGCCGGGCGTCAGCCGCGGCGCCAGCGCGGCGGCGTCGTCCAGCGTGCGCAGCCCCAGCACGCCGGGCAGATGCGCCCCGGGGATGGCCAGTCTGCGCAAATGTCCGCCGGTCGCGAGCAGCAGGGCCTGAAAGCCGATCCGCTTGCCCCCGGCGAGCGTCACCTCGCGCGCCGAGCCGTCGATCGATACCACGCGCGCGACGATGTGCGAAATGCGGTCGGCTTCGTACGCCTCCTTCGGGCGCAAGGCGCAGGACGCCCCGTCGCGCTCGCCGGTCAGCAGGGCCTTGGACAGCGGCGGGCGCTCGTAGGGAAGGTGCGCCTCATCGCCGATCAGCAGGATGTCGCCGCTCCAGCCGAACTCGCGCAGGGCCTGCGCCGCGCGACCGCCGACATGGCCGGCTCCGACGATCACCATGGGGCGCGATGCATTCATGGGGTGCGGCGTCTCGGCAAAGAGAAGGGTTTCCGCACGCCGGTCACCGGCGCGGACTGCACGGCCCGCCCGCGCGCGCCTTCGTCGTCATTCCACCAGCAGAAAGACAATGCCGTCCTCGATCTTCGCCGCGTAGGTCTTGAGATTCACGCAGGCCGGCGCCCCCAGCGCCCGACCGTCGCGGATGTCGAATCGCCCATTGTGCTTCGGGCATTCGATGACGTGCGCCATGACCAGGCCGTCGCAGAGATGCGCCTGCTCGTGGGTGCAGAGGCCGTCCGTGGCGTAGACCTTTGCCGCGACGCGATAGATGGCGTAGGTGCGGCCGACATGGTCGAAGCGAATGACATCCTCGTCATCGATGTTCTCCAGCGGCCCGACCTGCACCCAACCCGTCACCGGGCACCTTCCGCGCTTGCGGCGCCCAAGTCGCCTGCCGGCACCGAGCGCTGCGCTGGCAGCGCCCGCCTGACGTAGTAGCTCGGATCCCGCCACTGCCGCAGAAGCGCCGGGATGATTTCCCGATAAGCGGCCCAGGTGCTGGCGTAGGCGGGAGGGCAGTCATCCTTGATCGCTTCATACAGCCGGGGCAAGGCATGGTACGGGACCATCGGAAACATGTGGTGCTCGAGGTGGTAGTTCATGTTCCAGTAGAGAAAGCGGAACCCCCGATTCATCATGACCGTTCGGCAATTCAAGCGATGGTCCAGCACGTTCTCCGGCAGGCAGGCGTGCTGCGGCAGGCCCAAGAAATTGTATAGCCAGGCGCCGTAGATGGAGGGCAGCCCTATGAACAACAGAGGCAGCCAGGACATCAGATAGAGGGAAGCACCGGCCACCAGCGAATATATGGCGACCCAGGCCCGGGCCTGACGGACCGCCCTGGCCCAATCCGTTTCCGGAATGAAGGTCTTCTCCTCTTCCGCCAGGCGCCCCGCCGCATTGAGCAGCGCCTTTACAAACTCGCTCGGAGCCAGCTTCAGCCCAATGAAATCGGCAATCAGGCCGAGCGGATGTATCGGGAGCCGAGCCTGAACCTCCAGGTCCCGCCCGGTCACCAGGGTATCGGTGTGATGGCGCGCATGGCTCCAGCGCCACACCGTCGGTCGCCGCATCACCTGGAATGAGGCGACCTGGTACAAAAGGTCGTTCATCCAGCGCGTCCTGAACGCCGTGCCATGTCCCGCCTCGTGCCAGCGTGAGTCCGCCGGGCCGGCATAGAGCGTGCCATAGAGCAGAAAGGCGGGTACGGACCACGGCGTGCCCAGTGAAAGATAGGCGAGCGCGCCGGCGCCCAGAATCAGCGAGTACCAGAGAATCGTATCGCGGATCGCCACCCCGTCCCGGCGCCGCATCAACTCCTTCATCGCCGAGCGCGGCACGGCGGATTTGTACCAATCTGCGCCGACCAGGCCGAGGCTCCTCGCCCGCTCGCCTGCGCCGCCAATGAGCCTGTAGTCGCCCCGACTGCGCGCCATGCCACTGGTCTGGTGGTCCATGAGCCTGATCCTCGATCTTGACAACCAGCAGGCGGTTCGGCGCCTCAGCCTGTCGGTCCGCCCATGTGGGTGGCGTGCGCCCTCATTTCAGTGTAGAAACCTTGTTCGCAACGGTCAACCTCATGGAAATAAAATTTTGTCGCTCGGATCGCCGCACCGACTTGTCGCGACGCCCTGGCGCGTCGCGCGAAACCTGAATCAGGCATCATTCACTTGCGGGGCGAGGTCCGGGGTCAGGCTGACTCAGGCGCGCTCTCGGCTGCTGAACCCATCTTGCCGATTTCGGCCTGTATGCGCTGCATATCCTCGCCGCCGGCCATGGCCTGCAGCACCTCATCCCGCGAAATCGCGGCCCGCTTGAAGGTCCCCTTGCTCATTCCCCGGTTCAGAAGGGTGAACCGATCCGCCACTACGTAGGCGTGATGAATGTTGTGGCTGATGAAAACGACTCCCAGGCCGCGCTGGCGGGCCTGAGCCACGTATTTCAGGACGATCGCAGCCTGATGCACGCCCAAGGCCGAGGTCGGCTCATCGAGGATCAGCACCCGCGCGCCGAAATGGACCGCGCGCGCGATCGCCACGCATTGACGCTCGCCGCCGGACAAGGTGCCGACCGCCTGGGCCGGATCGCGCAGATCGATGCCGATCTGGGCCAGCTCCTTCACGACGATCCGGTCGGCCCGCGCCATATCGAAGCGGCAAAACGGTCCCCAGCCCTTGGTGAGTTCCCGCCCCATGAAGAAATTGCGCGTGATGCTCATCAGGGGCACCATCGCCAGATCCTGATACACGGTGGCGATTCCCGCATCGAGCGCATCGCGCGGCGAGCGGATTTCGGCTGGCTTGCCGTCGATAAGATAGTCGCCGCTCGTGGCCCGATGCACGCCGGCGAGAATTTTGATCAAGGTCGATTTGCCGGCGCCGTTGTCCCCCAGCAGGCAATGCACTTCGCCGGGATGGACGTCGAAAGAGACCTCCTTCAGCGCCAGGACCGTTCCAAAGGTCTTCTCCACGTTTCTCAGTTCGACGATCGCCTTGCCGGATTGCGTTGCCATGGCCGGTCACCGCGCCAGCGTGGCGCGGCGGCGCACGAAATTGTTGAACAGGACCGCCGCCAGGACCATCAACCCCAGGAACACCTTGAACCAATCGGTGTCGAT
>JBGPNG010000378.1:0-3185 GCA_041487395.1 Dongiaceae bacterium | reverse complement strand
CGCAGCCGCTGCCACTACCACGACCGCGCCCCGGGCCTGCCGCGCGCGACGCCCAGCGATATGGCGGCGCCACAAGCCATCGCGCGCGACCAGCAGCCGGTCTTGCGCATGGTGCACCTGGCCAAGACCTTCGGCGGGGGGGCTCACCGGGTTCGCGCGCTCAGCGAGCTATCGCTGGAACTCTGGCTGGGCGAAACGCTCGGCCTCGTCGGCGAATCGGGCAGCGGCAAGACGACCTTGGCGCGCGTCCTGCTGGGCCTCACCGAACCGGACAGCGGCAGCGTCGTCGAGCTCGACGGAAGATCCTTGCCCGGGCGCACCGACAAGCGCGGCCCGGAGCAAGTCAAGGCGCTGCAGATCGTATTTCAGAATCCGGATTCGGCTCTCAACCGATCCCATTCGGTTCGCAGTCTCGTGGGCCGGGCGCTGGTCAAACTCGCCAAGGTGCCGCGCCGCGAAAGGCTTGCGCGCCTGCTGGTCCTGACCCGCGCGGTGCGGCTGGCCGACCGCTATCTCGGCGTCCGGCCGCGCCAGCTCTCGGGCGGTCTCAAGCAGCGAGTCGCCATCGCCCGCGCCTTCGCCGGCGACCCGCGCATCATCGTCTGCGACGAACCGACCTCGGCGCTCGACGTTTCCGTGCAGGCTGCCATTCTCAATCTATTGGCCGATCTTCAGGCCGAGCGGCAGGTGAGCTATGTCTTCATCTCCCACGATCTGGGCACGGTCAGATATCTTTCCGACCGCATCGCCGTGCTCTATCTCGGCCGCTTGATGGAGATCGGCCCAGCCGAGAGCGTCTTCTCGGGTCCCCATCATCCCTATACGGAAGCGCTTCTCTCGGCCGTTCCCGCCATCGACGGCCAAGCGCGCGAGCGCATCCGCCTGGAGGGGGAGATCCCGAGCGCAATCAACCCGCCATCGGGCTGCGTCTTCCACACCAGATGCCCGCGCAAGCTGGGCGAGGTCTGCGAACGGCACGAACCGCCGCTGATCGCCAGCGAGCCGGGGCATGAGATTCGCTGCCATATCCCGGCGGTGGTATTGGCGCAGCTCCAGGGCCTGCCGATCGACGAGCGCCGGTTTCCCTCGAGGGCCCCTCGATAAGCAGCGGAAGCGAGATTGTGAGCTCGACAATTTTCTTTCCGTCAGTGGCGCCGAGCGGCGCTTGCCGCGGTCGCAAACGTCGATTGCGAGCTATGCCGCCAAGGTTTCCCTGAAGAAAGCCAACGTCCGTTCCAGCGCCAGCGCATGGCTGGCCTCGTCGAAACTGGCGCGCTCGTCGCAGCTGAAGCCGTGGCCGGCCGGATAGGTGTAGATGTTCACCTCGGGCCGTGCGGCCTTGACCTTTGCCACATCCGACATGGGAATCCCGTGGTCCTTCTCGCCGAAATGCAGCATCACCGGCACCTTGGGCTTTTCATTGGCATGGGCCGCGATCATCCCGCCGTAATACCCCACGGCACTCGCGATACCGGAAAGCCGGGTGGCCGACAGGAAGGCCAGGGAGCCGCCCCAGCAATATCCGACCACGGCGATCTTCCCGCTACCCTTCAATGCCGCGATGGCCGCGGCGATATCGAGCAGCGTATCCTCGAGCTTGATCGAGGCGCGCAGGGCAACACCCTGCTTCATGGCCGCTTCGTCATAGCCGATGTCGATTCCCCGTTCGGCGCGGTCGAACAGTGCCGGCGTGATCGCCGTGTAGCCAAGAGCGGCGAAACGGTCGGCCACGTCGCGCATATGGTGATTGACGCCGAAGATCTCCTGAACCACGACCAGCCCGCCCTTGGGTTTTCCCGTCGGCTCTGCCTTATAGGCAGCCAAGGCAAACCCGTCGGCGGCTTTTAACTCGATCGTCTTGCCCATGGCAATTCTCCTCGATTCATGCTGAACGGAATCGCCGCGAGCCTAGCCGAGCGCTCGCGGCTCTGTCTTGTATAATGCCGGGACAAGCCGCGGGCGCCGCCTTCGGCATCGGCCGGCTGGTGGGCGCGTCGATCGCCGGTTAGGGTTTGTTCAACGATTGCGGAGGCTCGCTTGACCGATCCAGATTCGAAGCCTGTCGGCCTTCTCGATCCGGCCCGTATCGAGGGCTACCACGCCCATATCTATTACGATCCGGAAACGCGCCCGATCGCCGAGCGCCTGCGCGAAGCCATCGGCTCGGCGTTTGCGGTGCGGCTTGGACGCTGGCATGACCGGCCGGTCGGGCCGCATCCGACATCGATGTATCAAGTGGCCTTCGAGGTTGCGGAACTTCCGCGCCTGTTGCCCTGGCTGATGCTGAACCGCGACGGCCTCAGCGTGCTCGTTCATCCAATGACCGGGGACGGATATCTCGACCACGCCCGATATCCGCTATGGCTCGGTCGTCCTTTGCCCTTGGATCTCGAGTTCTTGCGCCGGCTGGGGGACCGGGCGTAGTCGGCAATCCGGCGATGGCGATCGAGTGATATCGACGGGCGAGATGCATCTGCCATAGGCAGATCAGAGGGGTCACCACCAGTTCCATGATCAGGCCGCCCAGCATGGGCAATGCTGGCGGGCCGAGCGCGATCAGGCTCGCCAGCCGAGCAAGACCGCCGATGAAAACCAGAAACGTCAGCAATCGGACGGTGGAGCCGGCGCGTTCAATGACGGGAATCGTGCGCCAGAAGCAGAGGCCGATGGCAAGCAGTAGGCCGGACAGATAGCGGAGATGGCTATCCGCGGAAACGCCGCCACCGGTCGCTTCAACCATGGCAGGTCCCAACGCTACGCCCGATAGCCCCGCCACGACGGGCAGGAAAGCGAGAACGGCGATCATCGCCTGCAGCAGGCGCCTCTCGCGATCGATCGGCAGCGTCATGGCCGGCACCCTCATGCCCTTCCATCTCTTGTTCGAACGCCCGCGGCGATCGGATCAATTCTGGCTCGCGGCACCTCACCGAAACGTGACGGATCCCAGCACGCGCGCCACTGGCGCGACGCTATTCGACACACACATGTCACATAGGGATCGTCACGGCCCTGGTCATGCCCGCAAGGGTGAGAGCGATATCCTCAGCCGGACACCCGGACGTAACTGCTGGGTTGGAGTACGCGCGAATGACCCGTCAGCTTCTCGCCGCCGCCTTTGCCAGCGTTCTCCTCAGCGGCCAGCATGGGACAAATTCGGGCGCCGCTGAAGAGATGCTTGTTTCCGG
>JBGPNG010000377.1:0-3186 GCA_041487395.1 Dongiaceae bacterium | reverse complement strand
GAAGAGCTTTTCGACATATTCCTTGGTGAGTATCATGGCGTCTCAATTTCCCTTTGTTGATGAATAACCGGCAGCAGAACTGATCAAAGGGCGCGCCTTGCGCGGGCCCTGCGCGTGATGAAAAAGGGCGGCAGCGGAACGAGCGGGAGGTGACGTTGGAAGGGCATTTTATCGATGTGAATGGTTGCAGAACCTATTACCTTGATCGCGGCAACGGTCCGACAATCCTGCTCATGCATGGCGCGTCGGTCGCGATCGACGCCTACATTACCTGGTATCCGGCGATCGCGCATCTCTCCCGATCCTTCCGCGTCCTGGCATTCGATCAGCCAGGATTCGGGCGCACCGATATGCCGAAGGACGGCCGATATGTAAACCGCCTCGCCCGAGTCGACCATGCCCTGGCCTTTCTCGACCAGCTCGGCATCGACCGAGTGATTCTGATAGGGCATTCCGAAGGCGGATTCATGGCGACCCGCATAGCGATTCTGCGCCCTAGCCTCGTTGCCAAGCTCGTGATCGTGACCAGCGGCGGAACAGCGCCACGCCTCGGCGGAGAGCTCGACTGCGACTGGATAGCCGCCAGCAAGGCCGCCTACGACTACAAAAGCGGCGCCGACACCGAGGACGGGTTCATCCGCACGAATTCGAGCCTCAGCAAAATCGCCGATGCGCATTTCGAACGGGTGCTACGAGAGAACTATCGCCGGGCCGTTGCCAGCAGGCAGATCGAGATGTTCCGGCGGCGACCGCCCGAGGAGACCGACCCCGAGCGCTACGTCCAGCTGCAGGAGAAGTACATTCATCCCTACCTCTCGCAGCTCGCCATGCCGGTGCTGATTGTTTGGGCGGCCGAGGATCCAACGGTTCCTGTCGAGCGAGCGGTTTGCCTGATGCGGCTCATCCCGCATGCGGACCTCCATGTTTTCGGGGGAGCCTCGCACATGGTCATGTTCGACCGCCGCGAGGGCTTCAACGGTCTGCTGGCGAGCTGGTGCGCCGATGAGCGCTAGCCCGACGAATTGAGACCTGTGCCTACCGTTTACCTTATCCGGGATCGCCAAGTCGGATAGATAGGGTAATCTGGATGCTGCATGATCGGTTACCAGCCGCCGGCTCCAGGCGCATGGCTCTTTGCGCCGCCGGACACCCGCTCCGCTTCGCTATGGCTACGCGGGCTCCGGCTGGACCAAAACCCAGTTCCGCTGCTACATAAAACCCGGCTGCGCTATCGGGGGCCGGTCAACCGATGTCGCCAGGCTCAATCGCGACGGCGAGCGACGTTCAACCCGCAACGCACATCGGTCACGGTGAATGCCGCTACCCCGGCAAAATGATAGCGTTCACACCAATGCCTAGTCGTATGGGGAATGTCCATTCATAGCTCCGGTCTGTCCATCGCCGGCCGCTCCAGTGTCAATCCACTGCTGGAGTTTCCAGCGGCCTGGGCCAGTCGCCAGGCCTTCGCTTCCAGCGTGGGTCAACTCACCTTTGCAGACATGCGCGAGGGGGTGTTGCGATTTTGCCGGCTTTTGCGCGAGCGTCATGACGTGGGCCCCGGCGCACTGGTCGCTTTTTGCTTGCCCAAAAGCCTCGAAGCGATCCAAGTCATTTGGGGGATTCTCGCGGCGGGGGCCGCCTATGTGCCGCTCCAGTTTCAAGGTCCGCCTGCACGCCTCAATTCGATCCTCCGCTCCACCGAACCCCGGCTCCTGGTGACCACGGCAAAAATGGCGAGTCAGCTAGCGGCGGACGGCGGCTGGCCAGCGCTTCCCGTCTGCTGCCTGGCGGCGGCCGAGGCCGGGCAAGGGCTTGCTACGCTTCTGTCGGGATTCACGCCCGCGACAGCTCTCCTGCCCAACAGCCCCGAGGACCTCGCGGCGATCTATTTCACCTCGGGTTCGACCGGAGAACCGAAGGGCGTGATGCTGTCTCACGGCAATATCGCGGCGGGCGTGGACCTCGTCGTGAAATGTGACGCGCTGAGCGACCGGGACCGGCTTCTCAGTCTCACCAATCTGCGCTACGCCGCTTACGACATGTTCTTTCCCTTTGCCGTCGGTTGCCGAACCTTCCTGCTTTCCGATCGCGAGGCAATGCTGCCTGCAGGCGTCGCTGCGGCTGTCGAGCGAGAGCGCGTGACGGTGTGGCGCTCCACCGTAACGGCGCTGCGCCTCTTGCTCGAGAGCGGTGAATTGGCGGCCCGCGACTTGAGCTTCCTTCGGCTCCTGGGCGTTTTCGGCGAGCCCTTGCCCATCCCGCTGCTGCGCCGACTGATGGCCGCGCTGCCCGCGTGCAGATTCGCCTTCAACTATGGGGCAACCGAGGTCTATCGCATCGCATCCTTCGACATTCCCCGGGACCTTCCCGACGACCTCGTTTCGTTGCCGATTGGACCCGGCAGGGCGGAGTGCGCCTTCTTCCTGCGCGACGAGGAGGATCGGGAGGTAGATGATGGGGCGGTTGGCGAAATATGCGTCGAAGGAGCTCCGGTCATGCTTGGATACTGGAAGGATCCTCAACTGAGCGCGAGCCGACGTCTTCCGGGCCGGCCTCGCTCCTGGCGTTCGGGCGACCTTGGATACCGGGACGCCGCCGGCCTGCTGCATCTGGTTGGCCGCAAGGACCAGATGGTAAAGATCCGCGGCCATAGATTCGACCTCGGCGAGATCGAGGCTGTGCTGCGCAGCCAACCCGCTGTGCGCGATGCCATTGCCATGCTCATCGCGAGGGGCGAGGGTAATGCCGAAGTCCATGCCGCCGTGCTGGCGGAGGACAGCGCGGCGCTCAAGACGGCACTGCGCCTTGCCTGCACCAAATGCCTTCCGGCTTTCGCGCGCCCGTCACGCATCTTAATGTTTCAGCAGTTCCCCATCTTGCCGACGGGCAAGGTCGACCGAATGACTCTGCAGATGCGCCTCCGCGAGGCAGGAGATGGATCGTCCCCGTGACGGCGCGTTGGCGCTTCAATGACCTGTCCCTTCCGAAAACTATATCCGCGCGTAGTGATGGTGAAGTCCGCCTAGGACAGCGTTAGCAACGATGACACCACGCCTCTCGATTGGTCTACGGTTTGGAGCATCCTTTTCAATTCCGAGATGGGTCCGTTTTTCGTTGTAATATGCAGCGTATGCTTTCAAGACATGCCGTAGATGTGGCTCGCCCCAAATAATCAGTCGAGTCGCG
>JBGPNG010000376.1:0-3187 GCA_041487395.1 Dongiaceae bacterium | reverse complement strand
TGATCCCGGCGATTTCCAAGCGAAAGCGGCGCACAATTTCCTCGCCGTCGAGGCCGAGGTAGTCGGAATATCTGCGCACGAAGCCGGAGGCATAGGTCAATCCCGGCAGATCCTTGAAGCGACCGTCCTCGATCGCCTTCAAATATGACCGGCGGATATGGAGCTGACCCGCCACGGTATCAACATCCTGGCGGAAACTCTCCCTTTTCTGGCGCAGCAGTTCGCCGACGCCCGCACGCCGCGGCAGCGGCGCCTCGGGGGCACCGTCGCTGCGTTCCTCGGGCGGCGTTTCGATTCTGTGCTGCGGTTCCATCTCGACCAGCCTTTGGTCCTGCCGGATGCGCGCCAGATCGCGCCAATACGGCAGCTACCGGGAGTTGCCGCCCTCCCCCGCTCAGGCGGCCCCAGCCGGGCCAAACTCTAGGGGTTTTCTACCAAATCGTTGCCCGCAAGAGCAAATGCTAGATGGTGCGGGCAGGATTTCCGGGCATTCAAAGGGCGACGTCATGGTCGCGGGCGTAGGCCGAAAGTTCGCGCCGCAGGCTGGCCCGCGGGCGGCCGTTGCGCTCGGCCATATAGGCCCGCAATCGGCGGATATCCAGGCTGCGCAGCATGGTCTTGACCGGACCGATGGCCGAAGGGGCCATCGACAGGCGGCTAAATCCGAGTCCCAGCAGCGCCATGGCCTCCAGCGGCCGGGCCGCCATCTCGCCGCAAACCGACAGCGGACGGTCGGTGTCGCGGCAATGACGGACCACGTCAGCCAGCACGTTCATCATGGTCGGCGAAAGAGAATCGTAGCGGCCGGCCAGTCGCGGATTGCCCCGGTCGCTGGCGAACAGGAACTGGGCCAGATCGTTGCTGCCGATGGAAAGGAAATCGGCCTGGCTCAGCAATTCGGGCAATTGCCAGATCAGAGAGGGCACTTCCAGCATGGCGCCGATCTTCAGCGGCTCGGGCACCGGCTGGCCACGATCGCGCGCGCGCTGAACTTCGATCTCGACGATCTGTCGCGCGGCGGCGAATTCATCCGGGGTTGCGATCATCGGAAACATGACATGCAAAGGTCGGCCCGCGGCGGCTGCGATGAAGGCCCGCGCCTGCTGGCGCAGCAGGTTCGGCAGGTCGAGCGCGATGCGCAAGGCGCGCCAGCCGAGCGCCGGATTTTCCTCCCCCGCGCGGGGCCAATAGGGCAGCACCTTGTCGCCGCCGACGTCGAGCGTTCGGAAAATCACCGGTTTGTCCGCCGCCTGCTCGTAGATGCGGCGATAGAACTCGGTTTGCTGGGCGACGTCCGGGAAACTGTCGCGCACCATGAACGCGATCTCGGTGCGATAGAGTCCGACGCCCTCCGCACCGCTGGGCGCCAGATGCTGCATGTCGATCAACAGGCCGGCATTGATGGAGAGCGACACCTCGACGCCGTCGCGGCTGATCGCGGGCAGGTCGCGCAGGCCGGCGAAGGCGGCACGGCGTTGGGCTTTGAGGGCCATGCTTTCGCGCACCTTGTCCTCGATATCGTCGCTCGGGCGAACGAAGAGCTGGCCGTTGTCGGCATCGACGACGAGGCGATCGCCGGCCTCGATCCGGGCGAGCGCGCCTTCGACGCGCCCCAGCACCGGCAGATCGAGGGCACGCGCGACGATGGCGACATGGGCGGTAGGCGAGCCTTCTTCAAGCACCACCGCGCGCAGCCGCTTGCGGTCGAACTCCAGCAGCTCGGCCGGCCCTAGCGTGCGGGCGATCAGCACGGCCTTTTCCGGCAAAGGTACCGCCATGGCGCTGCCGGCCAGATGGCGCAGCAGGCGGTCGGCCAGATTATCGAGATCGGTCAGGCGCTCGCGCAAATAGGGATCGACAACCTGGGCCATGCGGGCGCGGGCGTCGTTCTGCACTTTCAACACCGCACCTTCTGCGGTCAGACCACCGGAGATCGCCTCGTTCAATCGCTCGCGCCAGCCGCGGTCCTGGGCGAACATGCGATAGGCTTCCAGGATGTCGCGCGATTCCCCGCCGCCCGCGAAATCGTCGCGCGCGATCAAATCGTCGAGCGCGCGATTGAGCCCGGCCAGCGCATCTGCCAAGCGCGCACGCTCGCTCACCGGATTATCAGCCACGATCTCGGACAACGTCAGGCGCGGATTGTGCAGCACCGCGCGGCCGATCGCGAGGCCGGGGCAGAGCACCAATCCCTCGAGGCGCGTGGGCAGCAGGCCGATGCCTTCGGTCGGGCGCGATTCGTCGCGCGGCACGAGATCGCCGCTGGCCACGAGTTCGGCCAACACCATGGCCGTGGTCTCAAGCGCCTCGACCTCCTCCTCGGTGTAATTACGCGCCTTGCGGTTCTGCACGACAAGCACGCCGATGACGCGCCCGCCGCGCAGGATCGGCACGCCCATCAGCGACTTATAGATTTCCTCGCCGGTTTCCGGCCGATAGGCGAAATTGGGATGGGACTGCGCATCGGCCAGCGCCAGCGGGCGCGCATGGCTCGCGATGTCGCCGACGATTCCTTCGCCGACCCGCAACCTAGTCCGGTGCACGGCTTCGGCCTTCAGGCCCTCGGTGGCGAATAGTTCCAGCACTTCGCCCGGTCGCATCACATAGGCGGAGCAGACCTCCGCCACCATATCGGCAGCGATGGTGCGGACGATCTGGCTGAGACGCTGCTCGGCGCTGCCGCCTTCGGCCATCAGCGCGCGCAACCGGCGAAGCAAGAGCCGGACGCCGGTCGTGCCGCCGCCCCCGGAACTCATCAGTCGGTGATCCCGGGGCGTGCCTCGGTGCGCGCCGCCAGCGCGCGAACGGCCTGGCCCAGCAGTTCCTCCAGGATCACGGCGGTGGATTGCTCGGACGACACCATGCCCACGCTTTGGCCGGCCATGAGGGAACCATTCTCGACATCGCCGTCGACGACCGCACGGCGCAGCGTCCCGGCCCAGAAATGTTCGATTTCGAGCATTGCCGATTTCTGGTCGACTTCGCCGCGATTGAATTTGTCGATGACGATGCGTTGGGCCTCGGCGAAGCGCTCGGTCGCCGCATTGGCGAGCGCGCGCACCGGGATCACCGGAAAGCGCGGGTCGAGCTGGACCGAGGGCACCGCATCGCGCGCCGAAGCCCGGATGAAGGCTTGCTTGAATTTCGGATGGGCGATCGATTCTTCGGCACAGACGAAACGCGTGCC
>JBGPNG010000375.1:0-3189 GCA_041487395.1 Dongiaceae bacterium | reverse complement strand
CGACTACTGCGAGGCCCAGGACATCGACATCGATACGCTGACCCACGAGGCCGGGGTGGCGCAGATGGAGATCAACTTCAACCATGGCGAGGCCATGCGCCTGGCCGATCAATCATTCCTGTTCAAGCGCACGGTGCGCCAGGCCGCCATGCGTCACAACATCTATGCGACGTTCATGGCGAAGCCGCTGGCCAATCAGCCCGGCAGCTCGATGCATATCCACCAGTCGATCCTCGAGATCGACACCAAGCGGAACCTCTTCGCCGACAAGCTGGGGCGCGACACGGCCTTGTTCCGTTCCCATGTCGCGGGGCTTCAGCGCTTTCTGCCGCAGGTGATGCCGATGCTGGCGCCGAATGTGAATTCCTTCCGCCGCTTGCGCCCCTATTCCGACGCGCCGATCAACGTCCAGTGGGGCGTCGACAACCGTTCGACCGGCCTGCGCGTGCCCGTGGCCGAAGGGCCGTCGCGACGCATCGAGAATCGCCTGGCGGGTGCAGACGCCAATCCCTATCTGGCGATTGCCGCCTCGCTCGCCTGCGGCTATCTCGGCATGCTGGAGCGCATGAAACCGACCAAGCAGATTGTGGGCAGCGCCTATCGCCTGGCCCATACCCTGCCGCGCACGCTCTATGACGGGCTGCACCGTTTCGCCAATTGCAAGAAGATGCGCCCCATTTTGGGCGAGCAGTTCATGCGCGCCATGGTGCTCGTGAAACAGTCGGAACTCGACGCCTATCAGGGCGTCATCAGCTCCTGGGAACGTGAGCATCTGTTGCTCAACGTCTGACCTCTCCCAGCCTCGTCAAGCGCCGTGGCCGGCGCGCACCGCAGCGCCGATGAAATTCAAAATGATGTGGGCCGCGGTGATGCTGCTGATGTCGTTGATGTCGCGGCCGGGCACAGCGCTGGCCCGCCATGGGCAAGGCCACAGCGGAGAAATAACGCCGCCGCGCCCACCAGCCCACAGCGATGGCCAGCACCCAAGCCAGGGCCTTGAAGAGGCTATGTAGAACCATCGGCGGCATGAGGGCGGAGCTCGGCTAGCATGCAGATGCGGATTCTGTCGTAATGCCCTGATTTTCTGTGGCGGGCCAATTTACTCTCACCGTTCGACAGGCTCACCATGAGGCCCCTTTTTTGCATCATGCCCGGGCCGGCCGAAGGCCGAGACCCGGGCATCCATGACTTCCTACCGCGCAGCAGAAAAATGTCGATGCCCGCGACACAGCACGGGGATGACGGTGATGTTTGGTTGTCCTCGTGCACGGTCAATGAGCCTGTCGAAGGAAGAGACCGCCGAACACTGACCCGCACCCGATTTTCCCTGGCGCGGGCCGCCGTGCTATAGTTATTTCATGGCACGGACGATTGCCCCATCCATGCAGGATCGCCGCCAGGTTTCGGCCCTCTCGCGCCAATACGATCTGCTCATCCTTTGTGCCCGCATCGGTTTCAATCCCTGACGCGAACTTTCCGCGAAACCGCCTAATTCGCTGATGTTCCGGCATTTTTATTCAGGGATTGACCAAGATGAGCGCTCTTCCACTTCGCAATACCACCGCCGACTGGCAAGCCGCCGATTCCGCGCATCACCTGCATCCGTTCACCGATCATGCCGAGTTGCACAGGGTCGGGCCGCGCATCATCACCCGGGCGGAAGGCTCCCACCTTTTCGATTCCGAAGGTCGCAGGCTGCTCGACGCCTTCGCCGGGTTGTGGTGCGTGAATGTCGGTTATGGCCGCAGGGAACTGGCCCAGGCCGCCTACGATCAGATGATGCAGCTTCCCTACTACAACACCTTCTTCAAGACCTCGACACCCCCCGCCGCCGAATTGTCGCGCGTGTTGTCGGAGATCGCGCCCAACAAACTGGGTCATGTCTTTTATGGCGTCTCCGGCTCCGACGCCAACGACACCATCGTCCGAATGGTGCGGCAGTATTCGAACCTCATCGGCAAGCCGGCGAAGAAGACGATCATCAGCCGCGTCAACGGCTATCACGGCAGCACCATGGTCGCCGCCAGCCTGGGCGGCATGAGCTATATGCATGCCCTTGCCGATCTGCCTCTGCCGGGCTTCGCCCATATCATGCAACCCTATTGGTATGGCCAGGGCGGCGACATGACGCCGGCCGAATTCGGCCTCAAGGCGGCGCAAGCTCTCGAGGAAAAAATCCATGAACTGGGTCCCGATCACTGCGCCGCCTTCATCGGCGAACCCATCCAGGGTGCGGGCGGCGTCATCATTCCGCCGGACAGCTATTGGCCGGAGATCCAGCGCATCTGCAGGAAATACGATCTGCTGTTGATCGCCGATGAAGTGATCTGCGGCTTCGGACGCATTGGCCATTGGTTCGCCAGCGAGATGTACGGCATCAAGGCCGATTTCATGACGCTCGCCAAGGGCATCACTTCGGGCTATGCGCCGCTCTCCGCGGTGATGATCGCCGACCGCGTGGCCGACGTTCTGATCGCCGGCGGCGATTTCAGCCACGGCTATACCTACTCCGGCCATCCCGTCTGCTGCGCCGTGGCGCTGGCGAACATCCGCATCCTGCGCGAGGAGAAGATCGTCGAGCGGGTCCGCAACGAAACGGGCCCCTATCTGGCAAGACGCCTGGCCGAGTTGAACGACCATCCGCTGGTGGGCGAGACGCGGGTGTGCGGCTTCATGGGCGCGATCGAACTGGTCAAGGACAAGAAGACGCGGCAACCCTATCAACCGCAAGGCGACGTCGGCACGATCTGCCGCGATCATTGCTTCAGCATCGGGCTGGTGATGCGGGCGACGCGCGACACCATGCTGATCTCGCCGCCTCTCTCCTGGCTCAAGGCGGATATCGACGAGTTCTTGACGCTCACCAAGAAAGCCCTCGACCTCACCTTGGCCGACGTCAAACGGCGGTTCTAGCATGCAGGTAAATTCGGTCGGGGACGCGGTTTTCCCGGCCGCCGCCCCCGAAACGGCACAAGGCGGCCGCGCGATCGAAGGCCGGCCGGTATAGCCGTTCAATCCCAACGAACGGTGCGGCCCCGGGTGGCCCTATTTTTCGTAACGATCGTGATATCGCACCCAGGCCTGGGGGTTAGGAAACCCTGCTTCGTCGCGTCCTTTGGGAAGCAAATCGAGGAGGTGATAGGCGCCGTTCACCATATCCAGGCCGCGTGCATAACAAGAATAGGTGTG
>JBGPNG010000374.1:0-3191 GCA_041487395.1 Dongiaceae bacterium | reverse complement strand
GTGGTCGGCGACCGCGAGCGTTGCCTGGGGCCGGCGCACCTTGCGCCCGCTGGTGCGCAAGCCTTCAAAGGCCTGCGGGCTGGTCACTTCGTGCACGAGATGGCGGTCGACGTAGAGCAGGCAGGTGCCGTCGTCCTGGCGATGGGCCAGATGGCTATCCCAGATCTTGTCGAACAGCGTGCGCAGCCGGGTGCCAGCCATCGCGGGCTTATTTCTGATCGGCTGCCGCCGCGACCTCGGCCTCGCCGCCGAGACCCATCTTCTCGGCAATGCGCGCCGCCTTGCCGCGCCGACCGCGCAGGTAATAGAGCTTGGCCCGGCGCACGTCGCCGCGGCGCACCAGCTCGATGGAGGCGATGCGCGGGCTGTGCAGCGGGAACACGCGCTCCACGCCCTCGCCGTAGGAGATCTTGCGCACGGTGAAGCTGGAGTTCACGCCCGCATTCTTGCGCGCGATGCACACGCCCTCGAAGGCTTGCACGCGCTCGCGCGTGCCCTCGATCACCTTGACGTTGACGCGCAAGGTATCGCCGGGTGCGAACTCCGGCGCCTTGGCGGCGATTTTGGCGATCTGCTCCCGATTGAGCGTTTCAATGATGGTCGTCATGGCTCACTTCCTTCCTCGATCTTGCTGCCGGCGGCGATGAAGCGCTGCCAGAGATCCGGCCTGCGCGCCCTGGTCGCCGCCTCGGCCTGGCGCTGGCGCCAGACCTTGACCTTCTCGTGGTCGCCGGAGACCAGCACCTCCGGCACCTTGCGGCCCTGCCATTCGGCGGGTCGCGTATAATGGGGATATTCGAGCAATCCCCGTTCGAAACTCTCGTCCTCCAGCGCTTCTTCGGCGCCGACCACGCCGGGCAGAAGCCGCACCGTGGCATCGATCAGGGCCTGCGCCGCCGGTTCGCCGCCGGAAAGCACGAAATCGCCGAGGCTGACCTCCTCGACGCCATTGGCCTCCAGCACCCGCTCGTCCACGCCCTCGAACCGACCGCACAGGATCGTCAGCGAGGACCGCGCCGCATAACCGCGCACCATCGCCTGGTCGAGCCGTCGGCCGCGCGGGGTGAGATACACCACCGGCGCCGGTCCCCGATGGTGGGCGCGAATGGCCCGATCGACGATTTCGGGCATCAGCACCATGCCGGGGCCGCCGCCAAAAGGGGCGTCGTCCACGGAGCGGTGTTTATCGCTTGCGAAATCGCGAATGTCCACAGTTTCCAGCGCCCAAATACCCGCCGCGAGCGCCTTTCCGGCGAGCGAATGGCCGAGTGAGCCCGGGAACATCTCGGGAAACAGGGTCAACACCGTAACCCGCCAGACCGGAGCCGCCGCCTCGCTCACTTCTGCCGTTCCTCCGCAGTCGCTTCGTCCAAGAGCCCGGCCGGGGGATCGACGACGATCCGCCCGCCCGCGATATCCACCTCCGGCACTGCCCTATCGGTGAAGGGCAGGCTGACCGACGGCCCGTCCGGCCGGTCGATCGCCAGAAGATCGCCGGCCCCGAAATTCTCCACCGCGCGCACCCGCCCGAAGGGCCGGCCGTCGGCAAGCTCCGCTGCCAGGCCGACCAGATCGGCGTGGTAATATTCGCCTTCCGCCACCGGCGGCAGTTTGTCGCGGCACAGATAGAGTTCGGTGCCGCGCAGTTTTTCCGCCGCCGTCCGATCGGCAATCCCGGCGATCGCCGCGATCACCCCGCCCTTGACGGCAGTGCGTACCGTCACCTCGAATTGCCGCTTTTCCGAGGCGTCGCTCAGCGGCCCATAGGCGCCGATCGCCGCGGGCTCGGCCGTGAAGCATTGCAGCTTCACCAGGCCGCGCACGCCATGGGCGGCGGCGATGCGACCGACCAGGAGCAGCCGCGCCAAGACGCGCTCTTACTGCGCCGGGGCGTCGCCGGCCGGGGCTGCTGCGGGCGCTTCGCCGGCCGCTGCAGTCGTCTTGGCGCGCTCCTGCGCCTTCTTCTTGGGCAGGTGCTGGGTAGTCTGCTCGCGGCGCTTCGGCAGTTGGGTCAACCCGGCCTTGGCCAGGAAGACATTGACCCGCTCCGACGGCAGAGCGCCCATCTTCATCCAATGTTTGATGCGCTCGAGGTCGAGCTTTACGCGCTCCGGGCTTTCTTTCGGCTGCATGGGATCGTAGATCCCCAGCTTCTCCACGAACCGCCCATCGCGCGGCATGCGCGATTCGGCGACGACGACGCGATAATAGGGCCGCTTCTTGGTGCCGCCGCGAGCCAGGCGAATCTTCAACGACATTCGATCGGTTCCTTTCCTAGATAATTCATTCAGGCTTATGACAGCAGGCCTCGATCGCATGACCCTCGGGGTCGATGACGAAGGCGCCGTAGTAATTCGAGTGATATTCGGGCCGCAGGCCGGGCTTGCCGTTGTCCTTGCCGCCGGCCTTCAGCGCCGCCTTGTAGAAGGCGTCGACGGCTCTGCGATTGGGCGCCTGGAAGGCCAGATGGCTGCCGGCACAGGCCTTGGGCTTGCGCCGTTTGGCGAGCGGCAGGCCGATCCAGAATTTCGGTGCATCCTTGGTTTCGCCATAGCCGTAGCCGTATCCCGGAACCGGCCAGACTATCTTGACGCCCAAGGGCTTCAGCGCTCGGTCGTAGAATTTCTTGGCGCGGCTCAGATTGCCGATGCCGAGCGAGACGTGGTCGAGCATGATCTTCTTGCCTCCGTTATTGCCGGCGCATCAGGGCGCCGATGCCGTGACGCATCAGCCCCTTCTGGCCGAGTTTGCCCACCTGCTTCACCATGCGGGCCATTTCCATATGCTGCTTCAACAGCTTGTTGATGTCCTGGACCGTGGCGCCAGATCCCCCGGCGATGCGCTGTTTGCGCGAGGCCTTGATGATCTCGGGCCGCCGGCGCTCCTGGCGCGTCATGGAGGAGATGATGGCCTGCTGGCGGCGCAGCAGGCGCTCGTCGATCTTGGCGCCGTCGAGCTGCTTCTGAATCTTCTGCACGCCCGGCAGCATGCCGAGCACGCCCCCTAGGCCACCCATCTTCTGGAGCTGGCGCAATTGCGCGGCCATGTCGTCGAGGTCGAACTGGCCCTTCTGCATCTTGGCGGCGAGCTTTTCGGCCTGGTCGCGCTCGATGGTCTCGGCGGCGCGCTCGACCAGCCCCACGATATCGCCCATGCCGAGGATGCGGCCGGCGATGCGTTCGGGATGAAAG
>JBGPNG010000373.1:0-3194 GCA_041487395.1 Dongiaceae bacterium | reverse complement strand
GATATATTCGGCGGCAGCTCGCGCGCGCTCGCGATCGGGAATGATCTCCGGGTTCAGGGCGCCGGCGATCGCCGCCTGCTCCACCACATCGGCACTGCCCACCTTGCGGACCAGGGGCTGGAGATAGGCGCGGCACAGGCTTGCCCGTTCGATCAATTGCCGCAAATCCGCTCCCGCCATCTGATTGCCGTCGCCCAAGGTCAGCACCGCGCCCTCGAGCCCGGCGTCGACCAGATGGGATTCGAGCGCGCGATCGTCCTTCAAATAGCGCTCCGACTGACCCTTCTTGGCGCGATAGAGTGGCGGCTGGGCGATATAGAGATAGCCTTTCTCGATGAGCGCCGGCATCTGGCGATAGAAAAAAGTCAGCAGCAAGGTGCGGATGTGGGAGCCGTCCACATCGGCGTCGGTCATGATGATGATGCGGTGGTAACGGCTCTTGGATATATCGAACTCTTCCGGGCCGATGCCGGTGCCGAGTGCCGCGATCAGCGTGCCGATCTCGGCCGAGCCCAGCATCTTGTCGAAACGGGCCCGTTCCACGTTCAGGATCTTGCCGCGCAAGGGCAGGATCGCCTGGTTCTTGCGGTTGCGGCCCTGTTTGGCCGAGCCGCCGGCGGAATCGCCCTCGACGATGAAGAGTTCGGACAGCGCAGGGTCGCGCTCCTGGCAATCGGCGAGCTTGCCCGGCAGCGAGGCGAAATCCAGCGCTCCCTTGCGCCGCGTGAGTTCGCGGGCCTTGCGTGCCGCCTCGCGGGCCGCGGCCGCCTCCACTACTTTGGCGACAATGCGCCGGGATTCGCTGGGATGTTCCTCGAGCCATTGGTTCAGCTTGTCGGCGACTACGCTTTCGATGGCCGGCCGGACCTCGGAGGAGACAAGTTTCTCCTTGGTCTGGGAGGAGAATTTGGGGTCGGGCACCTTGACCGAGAGCACGCAGGTCAGGCCTTCGCGCATGTCGTCCCCCGACAGCGTGATCTTTTCCTTCTTGGCGATTCCGCTGTCGGTCACGTATTGGTTGATCTGGCGGGTCAGCGCGCCGCGAAATCCGGCGAGATGGGTGCCGCCATCGCGTTGCGGGATGTTGTTGGTGAAGCATAGCATCGTCTCGTGATAGCTGTCGGTCCACTCCATGGCGACTTCCAGCGCGATGCTGTCCTTCTCGCCGCGCATGACGATGGGCGGCTGGTGGAGTGCGGTCTTGTTGCGGTCGAGATAGCGCACGAAGGCCTCGACTCCGCCTTCGTAGTGAAGCTCGGTCGTCTTCGCCTCCACGCCGCGCGCGTCCGTCAGAAACAGCCGCACGCCGGAATTGAGGAAGGCAAGCTCGCGCAAGCGATGCTCCAGCGTGGCGAAGTCGAAATCGGTCTTGGTGAAGGTCAGGCGCGAGGGCAGGAACACGATCTCCGTGCCGCGCAGATCCTTGGCTTCGCCCACCACGGCCAGCGGTGCCTCCGGCACGCCGTGGCGAAAGCGCATGAAATATTCCTCGCCGTCGCGCCAAATGCGCAGGTCGAGCCGTTCGGAGAGCGCATTGACGACCGAAACGCCGACACCGTGCAGGCCGCCGGCCACCTTGTAGGAGTTCTGGTCGAACTTACCGCCGGCGTGGAGTTGGGTCATGATGACCTCGGCCGCCGAAACGCCCTCTTCCTTGTGGATGTCGACCGGGATGCCGCGGCCGTTGTCGCGCACGGTGACCGAGCCGTCGCCATTCAGCACCACGTCGATGCGATCGCAATATCCGGCCAGGGTTTCATCGATCGAATTGTCCACCACCTCATAGACCATGTGATGGAGGCCCGAGCCGTCGTCCGTGTCGCCGATATACATGCCTGGGCGCTTGCGCACGGCATCGAGCCCGCGCAAGACGGTGATCGCCGTGGAGTCGTAGATGTTTGCCGTCTCATCCGCAGTGGGCGTGGGGCCTGCCGAGGGTTCGGCCGGCGGCTCGACGGCCGCGTAGGGCTTTTTGCTGGGTTGATTGGCGGGGGTCTGCGTCATTTTCTCAATTCCTGGTGATGCGGGCGTTGGCGACGGCGAAGAATTGCGCCCGGTCGCCGAATCCGGCGAACAGGCTGCGGTCCGCACCGGTCAGCCAGGCCTGGACGCCGAGATCGAGCAAGGCCTCGACCAAAGCGCGTCGGCGGTTGTCGTCAAGATGAGCCGCCGCCTCGTCCAGCAGCAGCAACGGCGCTCGGCCGCGCTCGGCCACCATAAGGCGCGCCTGACCCAGCAGGATGGCGATCAGCAAGGCCTTCTGCTCGCCGGTCGAACAATCCGCTGCCGGCATATGGGTAGCGGCGAAGCGAACGAAAAGGTCGCTGCGATGGGGGCCGACCAGCGCCCGGCCGGCCTCGGCATCGAGGCCGCGCTGTGCTGCCAGACGATGGCGCAGCCGATCCTCGGCCGCTAATGCGGGCATTTCGATCAGCCAGTCTTCGACCTCGCCGGCCAAGGACAACGCCGGTTGGGGAAAGGCGCCTTCGGCCTCGTTCAGCGTGGTGGCGAGACGGGCGACGAAATCGAGCCTGGCGGCGGCGATCGCCACACCCTGCTCGGCGATCTGCTGCTCCAGCGCGTCGAGCCAAGCCGGATCGGCGACGGCGGTCGCAAGATCGCCGCGCAGCAGGCGCAACCGCTCGGCCATCGCCTGCTCATAGGCGCTGAGGCGGCTGGCATGGCCGGGATCAAAGGCAACGACGAGGCGATCGAAGAAGCGCCGCCGCGCGGATTTGGAATCGAGAAACAATCCGTCCATCTGGGGCGTCAGCCAGAGAAGGGCGAGGCGCTCGGCCAATCCGGTCAGGCCGCGCTGTGGGGCGCCGTCGATGCGCAGGATGCGCCGGTCGCGGGCCGCCTCTTCGGCCGTGGGATCGCGACCCGTGCCGATATCGCAATCGCCCGCCGGGCCGCTAAGTCTGACCGCCACTGCCCATGCACTGCTGCCCGCCAAGCTCGTGGGCGTGGCGCGGCGGTCGATTTCTCCCAACCGTGCCTGGCGCAGGCCCCGCCCGGGGGCGAGGAAGGAAAGCGCCTCCAGAAGATTGGTCTTGCCGGCGCCATTGGGACCGTTCAACACCACCGGGCGCGCGTCGGTCTCCAGGATGGCGCGCTGGAAGCAGCGGAAATCGCTGACCAGAAGACGGGCGACATAGGGTCCCCCCGGGCTTGCGCGGGAAGGGGCGGGAAAG
>JBGPNG010000372.1:0-3203 GCA_041487395.1 Dongiaceae bacterium | reverse complement strand
CCGCGCCCGGGACCCGAAGCCCGGCCAGGGCATGCTGGCAGGCGAGCGCCGCACGGCAGGCAGCCTCGGCGTGATGTTCGTTCGCCATGGGGGCGCCCCAGAAGGCCATGACCGCATCGCCGATGAATTTGTCGATGGTACCGCCCTGTTCGACGATCGCGCGGGAGGCAAGGCTCAAATATTTCGTCAGCACCGGCACGATGCCGGTCCCCAGGCGCTCCGACAGCGAGGTGAATCCGGCGAGATCGGAGAAGAAGACGGTCAGCGTCTGCTGCTCGCCGCCGGGCCGGGCTTCGATGCCCTGGGAAACCAGGGTGCGCACGAGTTCCGTCGGCAGATATTTCTGGAACGAGGTCAGTCCCTGCGCCATCTGGATGAGGGCGGTCGAAAGATTGTCCAGCTCCTTGAGAGGCGAGGCGATGCGCATGATGCGATCGAGCCTGAAACCCTCGATATGGCGAAGCTGGCCGGCGATGCGAATCAGCGGCCGTCCGATAAGCCTGTCCGCCAGAAAGATCGCCGCCACGATCATGATCAGCGTGAACAATGCCAGGCCATAGACGAGGCGCTGGGTGTTGCGATCGATATTGCCGAGGAAGTCCTTTTCCGGAATGACGGTCACGATAGTCCAATCGCGAAACCGAAGAGAGGACAGGCTGACGAAATAAAGGGCGCCATCTGCCGCGCGAAACGGCGCCAGGGGCTGCGCCGTTTTCACTTCCGCCAGGTCCACGTGGTTATAGGCAATGGCGTCCCGGGCGACGACAAGCATCGGGCTCTCGGCCGGCGAGATCGTGGCCAGGGCGCGCATCGCGCCCGTGTCCTCCGCCTTCTGTTCCGCCGGATCGGGCGAAGCGATGATGCCGGCGGCCGAATCGAGGATAACGACGGTGCCTGAGTTTCCGATATGCAGCCCGGCGAGATATTGCGACAGCCGCTTCAGTTCGATTGTCACCGCGATGACGCCGACGAACTGGTTGTAGAGCACCAGCTTGCTGGACACGTTGATCGCGGGTTGCTGCCGGTCGGGGAAATCATGGCCCATGCTCCAGACGGTGGTCTCCGCCTTGGCGGCCTGTCCATACCAGGGCTGTGCCGTCGCCGAATATGTGGACTGCACGAACGTCCGCTCGAGGAACCGGATATCGCCCGGCTCCGGCTGATAGCGATCGACGCGCCGTTTGGCGGTTCCGGTCACCGGGTCCCATTTGACTTCTATCATGTGGATTTCTTCGTCCGATTTTTCGGCACCGAAGAAATTACCTGTGGGCCAGCCGAACGAAATCCAGGATAATGCCGGCTGGGAGCGCAACACCGAAAGGAAGACGAATTCCCGCTTCGCCTCGTCCTCCGGTGTGATCGCGCCTTGGAAAAAGATCGATCGGATGGATTCCTCGGCCGCCTGAGCGTTGCGCAACACATCGTTCAGCTCGCCGCGGATGGAATCGACGATCTGCCCGTTCAACTGCGATGCCACATCCGACACATTCTGCCGGGCGGTATGGGCCCATGAAAGATGGATGAGGAGCGCCGTCGCCAACACGCCAACGACGACGATGGTGGCCAGGGCCGCGCGCAGTGTAACCCGTGGACGCGAGATCATCGCAGCCCAACCGGGCGTGGTGGGATGGACCTTTCCCCTCGCATTCGGGGAAAGGTCCACACATGACCCTTCCTTGCGTCATGCCCGTGCTTGGGCACGGGCATCCACGTCTTTCTAGGTGCGGCAAGAAGAAAGAAGGCGTGGATACCCGGGTCTCGGCCGTCGGCCGGCCCGAGCATGATGGGATGGTTTTTTTCCCTCGCATCCGGGGAAAGATCCATGCATGGCGAATGGTCGACGCGTCGAGGCGTCACGGCATCGAGCCGGTGATCAGCCGCGCGCCGCGCTGGAACGTGAGATAGGCCCAGATCCACTCGATGAGAATACTCAATCGGTTGCGAAATCCGATGAGGAAAAAAATATGAACGACGCCCCACAGCGCCCATGCCAACAAGCCCCTGACCCTGATCCAGCCGAAGTCGGCAACCGCGGTGCTGCGTCCGATCGTCGCCAGGTTTCCGGCGTTGCTGTAACGGAATGGCTTCGTCAGGGGCCGGCCCGCGAGCGCGGCGCGGATCTTCTTGGCGACATAAGCACCCTGTTGCTTGGCGGCGGGCGCCACGCCCGGTACCGGCTTACCGTCCTTGCCGATCACCAGCGCCGTATCGCCGATGACGAAGATATCCGGATGCCCCGGCACCGACAGATCGGCCTCGACCTTCACCCGGCGCACACGATCGAATTCGGCACCCAGCCATTTTGAAGCTGGCGAGGCAGCGACTCCGGCTGCCCAGATGACGCAGTCGGATTCGATCCTCTCTCCGGCCGCCACAACGCCCTGGGCGTCGCAGTTGGTCACCGCGGCATTGACGCGCACTTCCACGCCGAGCTTGGTCAGCGACTTGAGTGCAACCGCCGATAGCGACTCGGGAAACGACGGCAACAGCCGCGGCCCCGCTTCCAGCAGGATCACCCGGGCCTGGCGCGGATCGATACGGCGAAAGTCCTGCGCAAGGGCGATTTTCGCCAGTTCGGCGATGGCGCCGGCCATCTCCACGCCGGTTGGCCCACCGCCGATGATAACGAAATTAAGGCGCTGGTTTAGCAGATCGCCATCGGCCATGTTTTCCGCTTCCTCGAAGGTTGTCAGTATCCGGCGGCGGATGGCGGTTGCATCCTCGATTTTTTTCAACCCCGGGGCAAACTGTTCCCATTCGTCATGGCCGAAATAGGCATGGCGCGCCCCGGTGGCGAGGATAAGCCAATCGTAGGGAAATCTCTCCGCGCCCAGTTCGACCTGCTTGGCCTTCATATCGACGCCCGTGACCTTGCCTAGCCTTACGGTCGCATTCGCCTGCTGTCTGAGGATACCTCGGATAGGTGCGGCGATCTGAGCCGGGGACAAGGCAGCGGTCGCCACCTGGTAAAGCAGCGGTTGGAAGAGATGGTAGTTGTGCTTGTCGATCACGGTCAGGTCGACATCCGCGCCAGCGAGCGCTTTCGCCGCCGTCAAGCCGCCGAAACCGGCACCCACGATGACGACGCGGGGCCGTCCAGGCTGGCCGGCCGGGCTGACTTGCCCGGCATCGGCCGAATGCAATCTAATTTCGGGGGCGTTCATGTCGGCGTTCGCCGATGAGCCAAGGCTTCAGCATCCGAT
>JBGPNG010000371.1:0-3206 GCA_041487395.1 Dongiaceae bacterium | reverse complement strand
CGAGGGTGCGGGCGGAAGCACCCGCCACCCGCGCCCCGATCACATCGCCGGCCTCGAGTGCCCTCTTGGACCGGCCCGCGATCTGCAGGCTGCGCAGCGCCGGCACCAACAAGGCCGTGGCAATGAGGCCGAACAGCAGCAATAGGGCATCGGCGATGACGCCCCCTTGCTGCAGGGTGGCGAGCGCGCCGCGCACGCCCTTGAGGGTCGCCCAGGCGCTGGCGACGCTGAGGCCGGCAATGCCCAGCGCCGTCAGCGCCCAGCTTGTCGCATCGGTGGGCCCGGCGGCGGCGCGCCAACGGCGATCGCCGCCCGGTCCGCCACCCGACCCACGGCCATGGTCACCGGCCGCCGTCTCGCCCTCAGATGGCCGTGGGTCGTCGGCGAGGCTCATTGGCCGGCGGCGGGTTGCCCTGCTCTCACCCTAGGTTCCCGGCTGGAAATAGGGAATCGTCGTCGGGTCGGTTCCCCAGGCCTGGGCCAGATATTTATTGGCCAGTTTCTTCAGCGTGCCGTCGTCGATCATCGATTGGATGATCTTGTCGATGGTGGTCTCGTTGGGCGACGCCTTGGGATAAAGGGCGCCATAGGTCTCTCCGGTCGAATACTGAGCGACGACTTCCATTGTGCCGTTGGAGGTGGCGGCCTGGCCCAGCACGATGGCGGTATCGGTCATCGCCGCGTCGATCTGGCCGGCGGCCAGCGACGCGAACATGCCCGGCGTATCCGGGAAGACCTTGACGTCTTTTGTCGGCTTCAGTTTGCCGGTGACGAAATCCGCGCCCGTGGTGGCCTGCTGCACCCCGATACGCAAATTCTTCATCGCGGCGCCGTCGACCTTGGTTCCCTTTTTCACCAGCACGCCGATATCGGAGCTGAAATAGGCAATGGAGAAGTCGACGACCTTCTTGCGCTCGTCGGTGATCGAGATTTCCGAAAGAGCGAGGTCGAACGCCTTGGTCTGTCCGGCCACCAGCGCATCCCAGGCGACGTTGGTGACGGCCACCTTATCGAGCCCGGCGCGATAGGCGATGTTCGCCGCCATGCAATATTCATAGCCGTCCTTGATGCTGTCGGGCGTATCGCCGTTCCACCAGCCGGGGGCGGGCAGATTGACCTCGACGGTCAATTGGCCGGCCTGCGCGGGGGTGAAGGGGAAGGCAGCCTTCTGCCCGGTCATTTCGCAATTGCCGATCATGTCGGCGGCGGCGGCCGGCGCGGCAGGGCCGAACGCCAGCACCGCGGCCGCCAGAGCAACCAAGCCGAGGGGCGCTGCGGCAAGACGCAAGGGTTTCATGGGGAAGTTCCTCCTGTTGCGGCAGTTCTTGGGGCGGGTGACCCGGCGATGCGCCGGATCATGCCTGCCCGCATTTGAGGCCGGGCGGGGTGATAAAGACAAGCCCCATAGAAAACACTGGACCGCGGGAACGAAAATTACGCCAAAGGGGCGCGCCTGTCGTCGAGGTGGCAGGCGGCGATATGACCGGCGCCCCTTTCGGTCAGCAGCGGCCGCTCGAGCCGGCAGCGGTCCATGACGAAGGGGCAGCGCGGATGGAACGGGCAGCCCGGCGGAATGGCGAGCGGGCTGGGCAATTCGCCGCGCACTGCATCGACCACCGTGCGCCGGGCGGGGTCGAGTTCCGGTGCCGCCTTGAGCAGGGCCGCCGTATAGGGGTGAGCCGGCCTGGTGAACAGCGTCTCGGTATCGGCCAGTTCGACGATCGCTCCCAGATACATGACCGCGACCCGGTGGGAGATGTGGCGAACGAGGCGGAGATCGTGGGCGATGAACAGCACGGTCAGATTCAGCCGCGCTTGCAGTTCCAGCAGCAGATTGACGATCTGGGCCTGGACCGAAACGTCGAGGGCGGAGACCAGCTCGTCGGCGATCAGGCATTCCGGCTCCACCGCCAGGGCGCGGGCAATGCCGATGCGCTGGCGCTGCCCGCCGCTGAATTCATGGGGGTAGCGTTCGCCGGCATCGCTCGGCAGGCGGACGAGATCGAGAAGTTCGGCAATGCGCTCGTCGATGCCCTTGCCCTGGCGCAGCCGATGAAAGCCGATGGCCTCGGCCAGGGTCTGGCGCACGCTCATGCGCGGATTGAGCGAGCTATATGGGTCTTGGAAAACCATCTGGACGCGGCGGTTATAGGCCCGCCGTTCGGCCCCTTCGAGCTTCAGCACATCGATGCCGGCATAGTCGATATGCCCCACATCCGGTCGATGGAGGCGCACCAGGCAGCGCGCGAGGGTCGATTTGCCGCAGCCCGACTCGCCGACAATGCCGAGCGTTTCGCCGCGCCGCACCGCGAAGCTGACCCCGTTGAGGGCGCGCACGATCTTGGCCGGCCGGCCCGTCAGCCGCTCGACGATCGAACGCGGCCGGGTGAAACGCATGGTTAGATCGTTGACGGTGATCAGGCGCGCGACTCCGGCATCCATCAGGGAACTATCCCCCCGCCACGTCGCGATGGCGCAAGCAGGCGGTACGATGGTCCGGCGCCACCTCGATCAAGGGCGGCTGCCCGTTGCCGCAGGCGGGAATGGCGAAGCGGCAGCGCGGCGCGAAAGCGCAGCCGGCGGGCAGTTGCGAGAGCAAGGGCGGCTGGCCGGGAATGGACGAGAGGGGCTGGCGCACCAGACCGGCGCGGGGCACCGAATTCAGAAGGCCCAGGGTATAGGCATGGCGCGGTTGGCGGAACAGGGCCGCCACCGGCCCCGTCTCCACCATCCGTCCGGCATACATCACCGCCAGGCGATCGCAGGTCTGGGCGATCACGCCCAGATCATGGGTCACCAGAATCACGCTCATGTTCAATTCGGCGCGCAGGCGCAGGATCAGTTTCAGGATCTGGTCCTGGATGGTAACGTCGAGGGCGGTCGTCGGCTCGTCGGCCAGCAGCAGGCGCGGATTGGAGGCGAGCGCAATGGCGATCATGGCGCGCTGGCGCATGCCGCCGGAGAACTGGTGCGGATAATCCTCGAGACGCGATTTCGCCGCGGGAATTCCCACCAGATCGAGAAGCTCGATGGCCCGCTTCCGGCGGCCGGCGGAGTCGAGCTTCGTGTGTTCCTTCAAGTTTTCGCGGATCTGCATGCCAACGCTGAGCACCGGGTTGAGGGCCGTCATCGGCTCCTGGAAGATGACGGCGATCTCGCCGCCGCGCACCCGGCGCAGTTCCGCGCCGGGCAAGGTCAGAAGGTCG
>JBGPNG010000370.1:0-3213 GCA_041487395.1 Dongiaceae bacterium | reverse complement strand
GGCCAGCGCGTGGCGGTCGTATTGCGGATGGTGGTAAAGCAATTCGGCCTCCACCTGACGGGGCTCGCGCGCCGGATTCAGCGTCACGAAAATCTGGTCCTTGGCTTCGATCCGCTGCAGACGGTTCATCCAATAGGTCAGGGAAACGCCAAGGTCCAGCGGCTCACAATCCGTCTCGGCGCGATAGTTCCAACTCGCCCAGGCGCGCCGCCGGCGCGGCATCAGGCCAAGGTCGCGGTGGACCAGCGCGCGGTTTTCCCGATAGCGGAAGGCGCCGAGAACGTCGCGCTCCAGATCGCTGGCGCCCGCGCCTAAAATTCGCAGCGTCGCATCCGCCGGCGTTGCGAAGACGACATGATCGAAGCGATCGCAGCGCCCGGTCTTTTCCTCGATCGTCACCTCCCCGGCCCGGCGGTGGATCGAACGGATCGGGCGGCCGGTGCGAATATCGGCGGGGGTATCCTGCGCCAGACGCGTCACATAGCGGGCGCTGCCGCCCGCGACCGTTCGCCATTGCGGGCGGTCGCGCAGATCGAGCAGGCCGTGATTGCCGAAAAAGCGGATGAAGCTGGACGCCGGGTGGTCGAGGATATCGGCCAGGCTGGAAGACCAGATGGCCGCTGCCATGGGCAATAGATAGCGCCGGCGGAAAGCCTCGCCGTAGCCGCCGGCACGGAGATAGTCGCCAAGCGTCGCGTTCTCCGCGGCAGCCGCTTCGCTTGTTCCCCGGCGCGCCGCCAAGTTGAAGCGCAGAATGTCCGCCAGCATCGCCCAGTGGGAGGGCCGCAGCAGATTGCGCGGCTGGGCGGCGAGACCCCGCAGATTGCCGGCGTATTCGAAATCGCCGCCCCCAAGCGAAACCGAGAAGGACATATTGCTCGAGCGGCTCGCCACGCCGAGATAGGCGAGCAGGCGCGTGAAGAGGGGATAGTTGCGCTCGTTGTAAACGATGAAGCCTGTATCCACTGGCACAGGCCGTCCGTCCAAGGCAACCGTCATCGTATTGGCATGGCCGCCCAGGCGCGGCAGTGCCTCGTATAGAACGACGCGGTGACGTCGAGCCAGGGCCCAGGCGGCGCCCAACCCGGCAATTCCGCCACCGACCACGGCGATTCGCATCTCGGGTGATGTCACGGGTTCGAACGCCTGCCCTCTTCGTTCGGAAATTCTACGGGCGAGCGGGCGTAGCGGATCACCGGCCCGGGCGGGTTGCCTCTAGGCGGTGCTCGCGGCCAGCCTGCGGCGTTCTGACGCAGGTGACTTGAGCAGCGCTAGCGAGCGCCAAACCGTGGCGCAAGGCGACTTTGCATTACGGCCGGGCGTCAAAGGCGATGAGAATGCGTCCATACATCGCCATCAATAGCCCGGCGGTGGAACAAAGCCGCCGATCTGCTCGCCGATCAGCCGAGCCAATTCGATGGTGGTCAAATCCTGCAGATGGTCGCCGATCACCTGCACGCCCAGCGGCAATCCCGCCTTGGTAAGGCCGATGGGTGCCACCGTCGAGGGCAGCAGGACCATGCCGGAGATGCCTGCCCAAAACAGCTGATCATTGGTATCTTCCGGCCGGCCGTTGATCGAAATCTTGCGGTCGAGGCGGTCGCCCTTCTGATCATGGGGCCAGGCGGGGCCGGCCGCGGCAGGGGTCAGCAACACATCCCACTCCTTGAAGAAGGCGTGCCAGGCCCAGCGCAGCTTGGTGCGTTCCTCATGGGCCGCCAGCCAGTCGCGATGCAGGATATTGGCGGCCCGGGCGACCTGGGCCTTATAGCTTTCGTCGCCGGCGGAAAGTGCCGCGGCTTTGCGCTGCCATTCCGCCAAGGCCTCGGGCGCTAGTCGGGCCATGGTGACGCTTCGCAAAAGCTTGATGTAAAGCCGATGCGCCTGGCGCGTATCGAAGGCGGGCCGCGCCTCGAACGATATCTTGGCGCCTGCCTTGGCCAGCGTGCGAGCGAGCTCGGCCAATTTCACGGCATATTCGCTGTCGACGGCGCAATTGGGATCTTCGATCAGGACGGCGATGCGGTAATCCGAAAGCTTCGTCTTCTTCGGCTTGGGCAGGATCAGGCGCCAGCCGGGTTCGTCCAGTTCGTCGGGCCCGGCGAGCGTGGCAAGCGCGAGAGCTAAATCCTCCACGGTGCGCGCAAGCGGGCCGGCGACGGAAATGTCGGCCATCGCCGCTGCAGCCGTGGTCGTATGGCCGCGCAAGGGCACGATGCCCCAGGTCGGCTTGTGGCCGGTGACGCCGCTGTAATGCGCCGGATTGCGGATCGAGGCGCCGATGTCGGAACCGAGTTCGAGCGCCGACAGGCCAGCGGCGAGTGCCGCCGCCGAACCGCCGGAGGAACCACCGGGCGTCTTGCCCAGGTCCCATGGGTTGTTCGTGGTGCCGTAGATTTCGTTGAAGGATTGCCAATCGGCCAGCAGCAACGGCACGTTGGTCTTGCCGAATATGATGGCGCCGGCATCGATCAGACGCTGCGTGGCCACCGCGTTGCGCTGCGCGATGTTCCCGCGCATGGCGGGAATGCCCCAGGTAGTGGGCGCGCCGGTCAGATCGAAAGATTCCTTGATGGTCATGGGCAGGCCATGGAGCGGCCCCCACAATGCACCGCGCGCCAAGGCCGCGTCGGCTTCGCGGGCCCGGGCCCTTGCCTTGTCGGCGTCCATCCAGATGATGGCGTTGAGCGCTGGATTGAAACGTTTGACGCGGCGGAGGTGATGCTCCAGAAGCTCCACACAGCCGATCTCCCGGCTGCGCAGCATTCCGGCCAGACGATGGGCCGGCAGACAGGCGATGTCGGTCACGACGATTCCTTTGGTTGCCCCGCGTCTAAACTAGGTCGCTTCGTCCGCTGGCGGCAAGCGGGTCTTGCCGGTCGAGCACCATCGCTTCGGCGGTCGTCGCCCGGTCAATCAAGCAGTTCGCCGGCGCTGAGCAGCAGGCGGGCGCTGACGGATTTGCCGGGCTCGAGGACCAGCATGCCGGTATCCTCGCGCTCGGCAGCGAGATTGAAGGCGTCGGTGCAATTGCTGACCGGTTCGGCGCAGAAGAACTTCTCCTCCGGCGGCGTGTAGATCACGAGGATGCGAAGCGGTTCGCTGGCCGACAGCGTCAACCGCGTGGCGTATTCCGGCCATTCGATGACCGCTCGGCCAGTCCAGCCGGTGAAGGCGTTATCGAGAGCTTTTGCCCCGACCATGAGTCCCGTG
>JBGPNG010000369.1:0-3218 GCA_041487395.1 Dongiaceae bacterium | reverse complement strand
ATTGCCGTGATGTCGGTCTATGTCATTCTTACCAACCGGCTGCTCTGGCGCCCGCTCTATCGGCTGGCCGAGCGGCGCTTCCGCTTCGATTGAGGGAGGGTTCGCCCATGGACCAGGCACTGCTTGAAGTTCGCGACGTGCGCCAGGGTTTTGCCCGGCCCTCGGGGGGCCAGCGCATCGTCATCGAAAACGTCAACATGCAATTGAGCGAGCATGAGATCGTCGGGCTGCTCGGCCGCTCGGGCTGCGGCAAATCCACGTTGCTTCGCATCGTGGCCGGGCTCGCCCGGCCGAGTGCCGGCCAGGTCGTCTATCTGGGCAAGCCCATCGACGGCCCGGCCGAGGGCATCGCCATGGTCTTCCAGACCTTCGCCCTCTTCCCTTGGCTGAGCGTGCTGGAAAACGTCGAGGCCGGGCTCGAGGCTCAAGGGGTGCCCGAGCGCGAGATGCGCCAGCGCGCGCTCGCCGCCATCGATCTGATCGGCCTCGACGGCTACGAATCGGCATATCCGCGGGAACTTTCCGGCGGCATGCGCCAACGCGTCGGCTTTGCGCGCGCCCTGGTGGTCAACCCCGCCATCCTGCTGATGGATGAGCCCTTCTCGGCCCTCGACGTGCTGACGGCCGAGACCCTGCGCACCGATCTGATGGAGCTGTGGACGGAGGGCAGGCTGCCCATCCGCTGCGTCCTGATGGTGACGCATAACATCGAGGAAGCGGTACTGATGTGCGACCGCATCCTGCTGTTGGCCGACAGTCCGGGGCGCATCGCCAATGAATTCGTCATCGATATCAAGCGGCCGCGCAACCGGCTGGACCCGCGCTTCACCGAATTGGTCGACAGCATCTATGCCGGCATGACCGCGCGGGTCGCCAAACCCGCGGCCGGGGCGGCGGCGAAGACCCTGCCGCAGATCGCCCACCGTCTCTCCCATGTTTCCGCCAACAGGCTGGCCGGCCTCATGGAGGCGCTGGCCTCCGAGGCCTATCACGGCAAGGCCGATCTGCCCGAAATCGCCGGATCCCTCCAGCTCGAGGTCGACGATCTGTGGCCCATCGCCGAGGGCCTCCAGATCCTGGCCTTCGCCGAACTGGCCGAAGGCGATATCTCGCTGACCGATGCCGGGCGCAACTTCGTCGATTCCGATCTCGAGGGTCGCAAGCGCCTGTTCGCCGATCATCTGCGCCGCCATGTGCCGCTCGCGGCCCATATCCGCCGGGTGCTGGACGAGCGGCCGGGCCATCGCGCGCCCCGGGTGCGCTTCGAGACCGAATTGGAAGATCAGCTCAGCGAGCAGGACGCGACGGAAACCTTGCAGACCGTCGTCTCCTGGGCCCGCTATGGCGAGCTCTTCTCCTATGACGACCAGGCGGAAGTGTTCAGCCTGGATAATCCGACGTAGTCAGCGAATCGATCCACGGCGGATCTGGCGGACGCCATTACTCTGCTTCAACGGAGCGATTTCGGCGCGGGCCTCCCGCCCGCAGTCCGCCTTGCCGATGGGGCCGGAAAGGCTCATCGTGACCCATAGAAGTCCGTCATCTGAGGAATGTCGCTTTGGTGACCAAGCCGCAGACCCGGTACGCCAAGAGCGGCAAGATCAGCATCGCCTACCAGGTGTTCGGTTCTGGTCCGCTTGATCTGGTCTTCGTTCCGGGATGGATCACACATCTGGAGTACACCTGGGAGCAGCCGGCCTGTGCGCGCTTCCTAAGGCGGCTTGGTTCGTTTGCCCGGGTGATCATGTTCGACAAGCGCGGCACCGGCATGTCCGATCGCGACGCGGGGTTGCCGAGCCTGGAAGAGCGCATGGATGACGTGCGCGCGGTGATGGACACGGTCGGCATCGAGCGTGCGGCCCTCTTCGGCTCGTCGGAGGGCGGCAACATGTCGGTGCTGTTCGCCGCCACATACCCTGAGCGCGTAACGGCACTGGTGCTCTGCGGCTGTTTTGCCAGGCGAATCTGGTCGCCCGACTACCCCTGGGCGCCGACACCGGAAGAGCGGCAGAAATGGTATGACCTGCTGGAGCAGGGCTGGGGAGGAGTGACCGATCTCGAAACCGTGGCTCCCAGCCACTCGGACGATCCCGCCTTCGCCGACTGGTGGGCGACATTCTTGCGCATGGGTGCCAGCCCGAGTGCCGCCTTGAGCCTGGCTCACGCTAACACCCTGATCGACGTGCGCCACGTCCTGCCGGCGATCAGCGTCCCGACACTCGTGCTTCACCGCCGCGACGACCGCGATGCCAAATTCGCCGAGGGCGAGTACATCGCTAGCCGCATTCCTGGCGCCCGCTTCGTCGCCTTGGCGGGCGGGGATCATTTGGTCTGGGCCGGCAACCAGGAGGTGCTGCTCGACGAGGTCGAGGAGTTTCTCACCGGCGCAAGGGGCGAGCACGATATCGATCGCGTACTCAAGACGATCCTGTTCACCGACATCGTCGGCTCGACGCGCCGCGCCGCCGAGTTGGGCGACCGGGACTGGCATGACATGCTGGAGCGTCACCATGCGGCGGTTCGCGCCGAGCTGGTGCGATTTCGCGGCCAGGAAATCAACACCGCGGGCGATGGCTTTGTCTCCTCGTTCGACGGGCCCGCCCGGGCAATTCGGTGCGCAATGGCCATCCGGGAGGCCGTTCGTCCCATCGGCATCGAGATCAGGGCCGGCATTCACACGGGCGAATGCCATGTCGAAGGTCAAACGCTGAGCGGCATCGCGCTGCATATCGGCGCCCGTGTCTGCGCCCTCGGCAGTGGCGGTGACGTGCTGGTCTCCAGCACGGTCAAGGACCTCGTGGCCGGCGCCGGCCTCGCCTTCGCCGAGCGCGGTCGGCATGTCCTCAAGGGGGTGCCCGGCGACTGGGCGATTTTCAGCGTCGTCGATGCCGCTGCGGCCCGGTAAATCTTCGCCCATGGTCGGGATCGATCGGCATCCTTGGCGATCATCGCCTACCCACCTAAGATAGCGCGCGCATAACGGGGGGCGCTGCAACCGATGGTGGCACGGATCAAGACCGTGGCCTTTCAGGGCATCGATTGCCTGGAGGTCGACGTCGAGGTGCAGATGGCGCCGGGCCTGCCGGGCTTCGCCGTGGTCGGCTTGCCCGACAAGGCCGTGGGCGAAAGCCGGGAGCGGGTGCGCGCGGCCCTCGTCGCCATCGGGCTTGCCTTGCCGCCCCAGCGCATCACCGTCAATCTGGCGCCCGCGGATGTGT
>JBGPNG010000368.1:0-3218 GCA_041487395.1 Dongiaceae bacterium | reverse complement strand
GAATTGGTGATGACGGCCTGGGCGAGAGCGAATTGATCGCGGATTTCGCCAAGCGGATAGTCGCCCCGTGTCGCCGGCGTGACCCAGAGGCTCGAGCTCACGACCAGAGGCAGACCGCGCTCGCGGACATAATTGCAGAAATGGAATGAGCCGCCGATGCCGGAAAAAAAATGGACAAGATCGACGCGATCGAAGTTTGGGTGCCATTGATCGTGCAGAACGACCTCGACACCCAGCGCGGGCAGATGCTGCGCATATTTCATGAGCTGCATCTCGCCGCCACCTGGGCGATCGAAGGCCCAGGGATAGGTGTTAAAGAGAACGCGCATCGAGCTTCAGGACACTTTCGAGAGCCTGCCAGATGGGAGCGCCGTTCGTCGCCTCGGCGATCGGGGCGAGCCGAGCCTGCTGGCGGTCGAGAATATCCCGACGCCAGGCGGAATCTTCCAGCAACCGGCTCATTGCGCTGGCAATGACAGCGGGGTCGTCTGCCGCCGGCAGGCATCCGACGCAGCCCAGCAACTCCGATATGGCCCGATCCCCCCCGGCCATGACGGGCAGGCCCGATTGCATGGCTTCGACCACCGGAACGCAGAAGCCCTCATGCTCGCTCAACGTCACGAAAAGAGCCGCCTTTGCGTAGAGGTTTCGCAGCGCGCCCATGGCGATGTCACGCATGAACAGGATCCGCTCGCCCACTTCTTTGCCAATGGATTCTTGCAGCTCGCCAAGCTCTCGCCCATAGGCGGCAATGGTATCCGGCCCGACAATGACCAAGCCCGTGCGCCGATCGCGCAGGGCCAATGCCCGGAACGCGAGCAACAGCCGGTGCACGGCCTTATGGGGCGCCAGGCTGCCGACGAAGAGGATGAAGCGCTCGGCTTGCGGCAATGCCGTCTCTTCCGGAACGACGTCGCTCCAGCCGCGAATTCCCATGACCGGCGGACAGACCACGATTCCGCCGCGCGCCGCGGCGCCCTCATGTTGGCGCAGCACCTCGGCCATGATGCGAGAGTTGGCCAACAGGCGGTCGAATTTCCTTGCCCAGGCTATCTGGGCAATGCCCGCGCTGGAACGCTCGGCTGCCGCACGGTCATATGCTTCAAGGTAAGCCGGCGGCGTGATGCCGTGGAAATAGAGCAGCTTGCGACAGGGCATGTCGGCGATCGCTGGCAGCGCCGGATCTTCCGTGGAAAGATGAAAAAAAATCAAATCGCGAGCGAGGACATGCTGGGCCAGCCCCGCTTCCGCCCGAACCTCGGGCGTTTCTCGGCCGTCCCAATTCTCGGCGTGAAGATGCGCGCTCACCCCGTTCGCAAACAGGAGGTCGCGAATCTGAAGACAGAACTCGCCCACCGCATCGCGCCGGCGGATATCGCGCGCGACGAGATGAACCGCGCGCTCCCCGGGCCAGGCGAAGCCCGGCTTGGCAAGCCATGGCGCGCTTGCAGCACCGAGTCCGGACAGCCTTGCGGGCTGGATGCTCGCGGGCTGGATCGTCGCGGGCTGGACGCTCACGAGCCCGGTCGCCGATCCACGGCCACGCCTTCGCTCGCTCGCCTGCCCTCGGCCATCCGGCGACGCGCGAGTGAGGCCGCCTGGTAGACGGCCAAGGTTCGATCCAGGAAACCGGCGCGATCGAAAAGTGCCGCCACGCGCTGCTGCCCGGCATGGCCGAGAGCCGCCGCGCCAACATCATCGTCGAGAAGTTGGCAAATTGCCGCCGCCAATTCTTCGACCGAACCGGGACTCAATGTGCGCGCCTCTTCACCGTCGCGTGCCACCCAGGGGACACCGGTCGAGAGCCGGGTATTGATCACCGCCTTGGCACAGGCCATCGCCTCGAGCTGCACGATGCCGAAAGCCTCGTTGTCGGTAATCGAGGGCAGAACGAATAAGCGGGCGGCATGCAGCAGGCATTTCAGCTCCGACTGCGCAAGGAAGCCGGCGAAGTGGACCCGTCCGGTCAGACCGGCCCCTGCCGCCTGGCGCCGCAACGCCGCGTCCAGGGGACCCACGCCGACGATCGTGAGTTCACCTTCCACCTTGCGCATGGCTTCGATCAGGACGTCATAACCCTTATAGCGAACGAGCCGGCCCACGCAGACGATCATGCGCGGATGCCGGGCCTTCAACTCGGCTACCCGCGCGTGCTCGGACCCATCGAGGACGGACCATTCACCGACATCTATGCCGAAGGGGATGACCGCGCATTTGCCGGCAAAGGGCCCGAGAAACGGCGAGTTGTCGATCATCGCTTGACTGGAGACGATGATGCGGTCCGCCCGCGCCAGGGTACCCAGGATCAGAGGGGCTACGAGAGGCAATAGGCGGCGCTGGGCGATGATCTCAGAATGCCAATGAACCACAAGGGCGGTTCGGCGAGGCAAATAGAGGTTGACCGCCAGATCGACGATGGGAAAGGGCGCATGATAGGCGAGAATGTCGACCCGGCGCGCGCGCGCCCACAGGCGAAGGGGATATGAGGGCGCAAGCGGCATCGACGACAAGCTGCCCAAGGACGAGGTCCGGCAAACGCTCATGCCGCCGATCACCTCGGAACGGCCGCGCCCTCGGGAGCGGGAAACCAGGATTTCACTGTCGCAGGTTTCCGCCAACCCGCCGGTCAACAGGCGAATGACTTCGGGAATGCCGCCGACGACATCGGGGGCATAGACCTTATAGGCGTGGAGGATCTTCAGCACGGTCCAGCCTGCGGGCCGCCGCCTGAGGGGCGATCGCAACGGCATATAAGGCGGGCGCCGGTGATCATCGGGCGAAATTCTAAGGTGTCGCGATCCGGGCGGCAGCCAATTCCAACAGATCCCAGATCGACAAATTGCCCGGCTCGGCCTTCTGCGCGGCGAGATCGCGGCGTTGCCGATCGAGCAGACCGGCCAGCGCCCAACTGTCGTTCAACAGACCATGCAACCGGACGGCCTGGGATTGCCTGTCGGCGCCGTAGAAGCGGTAGCCGGCCCGCGACGGTGACGTTGGCGTCTCCACGCCACCGGCGATGAACAACGGCTTGTCGAAATAGACGGCCTCGTCGAGAAATTCCGCGGGGCCGGGGCCGAAATGAATCAGGGCGTCGCAGCGCCGATAAAGGGTCTTCAGACGGCCATCGTCGAGATCGGCCAGCAGGCTGACCTGGTTCTTGATGCCGGCGAAACGGGTGGTCAGCAGATATTCGATGTAGTCGAAGAACGCCGGCGGCG
>JBGPNG010000367.1:0-3220 GCA_041487395.1 Dongiaceae bacterium | reverse complement strand
ATCACCTTGATGGTGCGCACCATCTCGAGCCGGGCGGCCGTATAGGGGTCGGCCGCTGCCGCTTGCGCTGCCATGGCGAGCAGGAGCAAGCCGATGGCCGCTGCCGACGGCCGCCGCAGACTCACGACATTTGTCCCAGCCGAGCCCATACCATTCGCCAAGCTATGCGCACCGCCGCCTTCGGTCCAGCGGCCGGGTCTCGCATAATGTCGACGTCAAACGGCGTGACCGGTTTTGGCACATCTGCGACATGGCGAGACGGTCGAACTAAGATCGCTTACGGCTTGAAAGCGGAAGTTGGCGAGCCGCCACCAGCGCCCGTTTTTGAGTTCACGGTCTAACTTCTAATCGGAGCCTTTTGACGAGGGTTCCTCATTAACGATGACATAACCCGCGGGAAATACCGCCGTTGGTGGCATAGGCAGCACTGGTGATGTAGGAGGCCTCGTCGGAGGCGAGGAAGGCGACCAGATTGGCCACTTCCTCCACCGTGCCGATTCGCCCCATGGGCATATAGGGCCGGCGCGTTTCCCAATTCGCTTCCTCCTTGATAAACGCGTTCACCATGGTGGTGTTGACCGGCCCGGGACAGACCGCGTTGGCCCGTATGGATTTGCGGGCATAGACGATGGCAGGCTCCCGGGTCATCGAAAGAACGCCGTTCTTGGCCGCGGCGTAGGTGATCTGGGAAAGGCGGAGCCGACAAGGGCGACGGCCGAAGCGTTGTTGACGATCGCCCCGCCACCCGCCTTCATCAGATGGGGGATGCCGAATTTAGAGGCGAGAAATACGCCGGTCAGATTGACCGCGATCGTCTTGTTCCAGACTTCGACGGATGTCTCGACCGGGCCCTTGTCGTCCGGCAGCACGATGCCTGCATTATTGAACATGATGTCGAATCCGTCGAACGCCCTGGCCCCCTCGTCGATGAGCGCGCGGCAGGCGGTGGGATCGGCAATGTCGCCGGAAACAGCGACGGCGTCGCCGCCAAGTTTCTTGACCTTTCGGGCCGTTGCCTCCGCGGCGTCGCGCCTGATGTCTGCGGCAATGACGCGCACACCCTCGCCGGCGAATTTGAGGTCCGCGGCTTCGCCGATGCCGCCACCCGCACCGCTGATGAACGCGCGTCTTGCCGCCAGGCGCATGATCGCAAATTCCCCTTGGGCTGTCGGGGCGAAGTATCCTCCGGCGACAAAACCGTGGCGAGTGACAACAATCATGTTGAAGCTCGAAGAATTACCGCGCTAGTTTTCGCCCTGCCCGTGCGTTCAGGCTAGAATTCGCCGGGCACTCATTGCCGATAGCTTGAACGGGGGTTTTCATGGCCAAGACCAAGGATCACATCGCACAGGCTGTCGCCAAGCTGCGCGGCGAGGGGATAAAGTTTCTGCGTTTCGAACTGCCGGATCTGCACGCCATCTCGCGCTCGAAACTCGTGCCGATCGATGCCGTCGAGAGCTACGCCCGCAAGGGCCTCAACATGTATGGCGGCATCCTCGGCCTCGACACGGCCTCCAATGTGATCTCCGGCACCGGGCTGAACGAGGAGATCAATTACGCCGATTCGAAGCTCTTCCCGGATTTCTCGACCGTCCGCAAGATTCCCTGGAAGGCCAATACGGCGAAAGTGATCTGCGATGTCGCCTATAACGATGCCTCGCCCATCAAGGCAGCGCCCCGCTACGTGTTGAAGAGCCTGCTCGAGGCCGCGGCCGCCATGGGCTATGACGTGATGATGGGTCACGAGTACGAATTCTATCTGTTGACCCGCGACACCCATGAGCCGCTGTTCGGCGGCGCCCATATCTTCAACACGACGCGCAACACCTACGTCCCGGCCGCCGAAGCGATCGTGCGAAATCTGATAGGGGTCGGCATCGATGTGATCACCCATAATTGCGAATATGCGGGCTCGCAATTCGAGATCGTCTATGGCCCCGCCATCGGCCTCGAGGCGGCGGACAAGGCTTTCACCTTCCGCAACACGGTCAAGGAGCTCGCCCATCTCGAAGGCTATCTGGCGACATTCATGTCGAAGCCTTCGGCGACGTCGGCGGGCTCCGGCTGCCATTTGCACATCAACCTGATCGATCGCAAGACCAAGAAGAACGCCTTCCTCGATCCGGCGGACAAGGACGGATTGTCGCTCGAAGCGCGGCAATTCTGCGCGGGAATCCTGAAGCACGCCCCGGCGCTCATGGCTCTCGCCGGGCCGACGCCCAATTGCTATCACCGGATCAAGCCCCATACCTTCGCGCCCTCCAATATCAGTTGGGGCATCGAGGACCGCTCGGCCCTGGTGCGCACCAAGGCGACGAAGGATTCAGGCACCCATCACGAAATGCGCGGGGCCTCGGCGCTGGCCAATCCCTATCTCTCGGCGGCCGGCACGCTGGCCGCGGGCCTGCTGGGCATTCGGAACAAGCTGAAGCTGCAGCCCCAGTCCAGGGGTCCGAGCGAGGACGACCCTTCCCACGTCAAGCTGCCGCGCAGCCTGGAAGAATCGCTCGCCAATCTCGGCGCCGATGCGGACTTCGGCCGCATGCTGGGCACCGATTTCCTGAAACTGTTCCTGGCCGTGAAACGCAACGAGCTGGCCCGTTTCCGCAGCCATATCACCGATTGGGAACGCAAAGACTATATTGAAATCTTCTGAGCCCGATGCCGCCGCCGCGCCTTATTTGTCGGCGGCTTGGCAGGCCGCGACGATGTCTTGAAGCTGGCTGGTCAGGCGGCCCTTGCGGGGCGAGAACGAGCCGTCGAAGGCGGCCGAGCCGATGGTGAACGCATCGCAGCCCGCGGCTCTGAGTTCGGTGATCTGGGCGGGACTGTCGACGCTGCCCGCGCAGATGAGGCCGCCTCGCGATCCCAGCCCCCGGCGCGCCGCCCTCACCAGATCGAGGGGATCGGCCTCGGTCGCCCGATAGGCCAGAAGATCGACCCCGGCGCATCCCATCTCGAGGAAGCGCTTGCATTGCTCCTCTACCAGGGCGGCCGTGCCGCCCAGCTTGGTCGGGTGGCCGATCGGTTTGCCGGGAAAGGGGTAATAGGCGATGCCGCTGCCCTTCAGGATGGCCATGATCTCGGCCACCATGGTGCCGCCAAGCAGCCGCTCGATGCCGATCTCGACCGCGACGCGGACCGACTGCAGGGCGGCCTCGGGCGACGTCGATACGACCTCCATATAGCTGGTGGCGCCCGCGGCCTTGATCGACCGGTT
>JBGPNG010000366.1:0-3221 GCA_041487395.1 Dongiaceae bacterium | reverse complement strand
CGGCCAGGCTTATGACGTCAAGGCCCTGAACGACATCAACATGACCGCCAAGCGCGGCATGACCTTGGCGATTGTGGGTGAATCGGGTTGTGGCAAGTCGACCTTCGCCAAGGTCATGACCGGCATCGAGCAAGCGACCGGCGGCAAAGTCATGCTGGAAGGCGACGATATCGGCCAGCTGCTGGTGGAGAAGCGGCCCGACGGGCTGAAGCGCAAGCTGCAGATGGTGTTTCAGAATCCCGACAGCACGTTGAATCCCAGCCATTCGATCGGCTACATCGTCGAGCGGGCGCTACGGCGATTGAAGGGGGTGAGCGGAAAATCGGCGCGCAGCGAGGCGCGCAAGCTGATGGAGACGGTGAAGCTGCCGGCCGATTTCGTCAATCGCAAGCCGCGCCAGCTTTCCGGCGGCCAGAAGCAGCGTGTCGCCATCGCCCGCGCTCTTGCCGGCGACCCCGATTTGGTGGTGGCGGACGAGCCGGTCTCGGCCCTCGACGTGTCGGTCCAGGCGGCGATCATAAATCTTCTCATCGAATTGCAGGCTGGGCGCGACACGACGCTGATCTTCATCTCCCACGACCTCTCGGTGGTGCGCTATCTCGCCGATCGCGTGGCAGTCATGTATCTGGGCAAGATCGTCGAATTCGGCGACGTGGACGACGTATTCCTGCCGCCTTACCACCCGTATACGGAGGCGCTGCTCTCGGCGGTGCCCATACCCGATCCCGATCTGAAGCAAAAGCGCATCATCCTGGAGGGCAATCTGCCGAGCGTGCGCAACGTTCCGGCCGGCTGTCCTTTCGCGACGCGCTGTCCGCGCAAGGTCGGCCCCATCTGCGATACCACGCCGCCGCCCGAGCATCGCACGGCGACCGGTCATCGCATCGCCTGCCATATTCCGCTCGAGGATTTGAAGCGGGTGGAGCCGGTGATCAGCCGCGCGGCCGAGTGATCGCCGTCTAGCCGTTCAGCGACTGCGCAACCAACCGGTGGAAGTGATGAACGGCATGCTCGCTGAGGGCGCCGCGCTTTTCATTGACCACGAAGCGCCCCTGGCGATAGCCCCGCGAGGCGAGGCCGCGTTGGACGGATTCACAAAGCCGATTGTCCTCCGGACCTAACACCTGCGCGCTATAGCGGGCGTAAGCCTCGATTGCAGGCGTCGGCTTGCCGTCCGGCGTGTAGGTGATAATGCGTTGTTCGGTGCGCGTCGGGCCCAGGGGATTGAACCAGAACAGCGAAACCGCCATGTCGCCCGGCATCAGATTGATCGTCGCCATGGGCCAAAGCCACCAGAAGGCGCTCTTCTGCACCGGCGCCTTGCCGTCGACAATGTAAGCCCTGTTCTTCTGCCGCCCCATCCGCCCGATGTGAGAGGAATATCGCTCGTGGCAGATGGAGCGATAGCTCTCGAGGTCGACCAGATCGGCGAAGGCGGGATGGGCTGGCGCGCAGTGATAGCACTCGACGAAATTGTCGACGCCCACCTTCCAATTGGCTTCGATCACGCTGCTGCCGGAGGAGAGGCGCTTCATCGCCGCAAAACCGGGAATATGTGCGTCGAGTTCGGCGAGCAGGCCGCCGAACTGATCCGCAAGTGGCGGGGCCTGCGGGTCAAGATTGTAGAAAATCATCGGCCCGAAGGCCTCGACCCGGATCGGGGTCAGAGAGATTCCATCGGCATCGAACCCTTCCTGCTTTTCTGCACCCCGCGCCGAACGTAGCTCGCCCGTAAGGTAATAGGACCAGGCGTGATATGGGCAGGTAATGACCTTGGTGCGTCCCATGCCGGTGAGAAGTTCATGGGCACGATGGGCACAGACGTTGTAGAAGCCCCGCAGCAATCCATCCTTGCCGCGACAGATGAAGATACCCTGATCGTGAATTGCCGCGGTGATATAGCTGCCGGCCTCCGGCAGGTCGCAGAGGTGACCGGCCAGGTGCCAACCGCGAAAGAATATCCGTTCGCGCTCCACGGCGAATATCTCCGGCGCGGTGTAGAAGCGGGCGGGCAGGGTATGGGAGCGCGCAGGGTCGCTGTCGAGCGGCCGCTCACCGCGCAAGCTCTCCAATATCGGCATCGCGGGGTCTCCCTTGATCGAGGCCCAGTCTAGCGATCGACATCGATGGCGAGAAGAGCCGGGCACCCTTGCCTTTTGCTGTCGCACAAGGCCAGAGTCCGCGGGCCAGTCCAGGGGCCAATCCGGGGGAATCTGCCATGCCGCGCGACCCACGTTACGACATTCTATTCGAGCCCGTCCGCATCGGTCCAGTGACGGCCAAGAACCGTTTCTACCAGGTGCCCCACTGCAATGGCATGGGCACCGACATGCCGCTGGCGCTTGCCGGCATGCGCGGCATGAAGGCTGAAGGCGGCTGGGCCGTGGTCTGCACCGAGGAATGCGAAATCCATCCGTCGGGCGACGTCTCTCCCTATAGGGAAGCGCGGCTCTGGGATGACCACGATATTCCCGCATTGGCCCAGATGACCGAGGCGGTCCACAAGCATGGCGCGCTCGCCGGCTGCGAACTGGTCCACAACGGCCCCTCCTGCGCCAATGTCTATAGCCGCATGGCGCCCATCGGCCCGCGGCATCAGCCGATCAACGGCTATTACCCGGTGCAGGCGCGCGCCATGGACAAGGAGGACATCCGCAATTACCGGCGCTGGCATCGCGACGCGGCCGTACGCGCCAAGCGCGCCGGCTTCGACATCGTCTATTGCTATGCCGGCCACGATCTCTCGCTTCCCATGCATTTCCTGGAGCGCCGACGGAACGACCGGACCGACGAATATGGCGGCAGCCTGGAAAATCGCGCGCGCCTGTTCCGCGAGATCATCGAGGAGGCGAAGGAGGCCGTGGGCGACACCTGCGGCATCGCCGTGCGGTTTGCGACCGACGAGCTCATGGGCGAAGACGGCATCGCCTCGGATGCCGAGGGCCGCGAGGTCGTCGAGATGCTGGCCGAGCTGCCCGATCTTTGGGACGTCAACGTGAGCCCCTGGTACAATGATTCCACGACCTCGCGCTTCAAGGCCGAGGGCTTTCAGGAACCTTTCATCGCCTTCGTAAAGCGGGTGACCAAGAAGCCCGTGGTCGGCGTCGGGCGTTTCACTTCGCCCGACAGCATGGTCTCCCAGATCCGCCGCGGCATCCTCGACTTCATCGGCGCCGCCCGACCCTCGATCGCCGATCCCTTCCTGCCGCGCAAGATCGAGG
>JBGPNG010000365.1:0-3224 GCA_041487395.1 Dongiaceae bacterium | reverse complement strand
CCGATGCTCTGGTCGAAGATCAATTCGACGGGCACGCGGGAATCGGCGCACGACAGCACTGCGGCGAAGGGCTCCTGTTTATCAACCGTTTTCTGTTTCAGGATCGCCAGATCTTCGTCGAAGGCTGTCATGCGGCCCTCGGCGAAGCGCCGGTTCCCGTTGACCAGTTCCTGAAGCGCCTGTTCGGGCGTCGCCGCACCTTCGGCCAGGGCGGCGCGCGAAGTGGCGAGATCGAGAGCGGCGGCGGGCAACAAACCGCTCGCCGCACCCATGACGGCACCACCAAGAAAACGCCGCCGCGACACACCCCCCAGGCGCGCCGGGGGAGAGGCCTCGGAATTTGCCGCGCCAGGACAGGCGCCGCAAAGGCAAGCGCCGGGGCCGGTCGAAGTAGAATGAATTGCCGGATTCATCGCAGACAACTCCCTCACCAAGGCCGCACGGGATCGGCCTCGATTGTGCCTTGCCCACGATTGGCGATCCAGCCGATATGACGACGGCTCGCCTATTCGCCCGACCTACTTGCCGACGACGGAAACTATGAAGACCAGACATCCGGCAAGAAACAGGACGCCGCCCGCCACGCCGGCGGCATCGGCGTTCCTGATGCTCGAGACAATGAACCCGAACGCCGAGAAAACGAACAAGATCCATCCGATGAGTTGAATTGATCGACTAGACATCGCTTGCTGACCGCCCGTCCGTCTGACGCATCAAGCAGACCCCCCTATTGATTTGCCTCGCCAGCCCACCTCGGCGATCTAGAACGAGCGATTCATCTAAAGCCATCGGACGCTCAGGACGAATTCATACACTTCGCCCGGGATTTGCGGCGGCAGAGCAGGTAAGCGTTGGGCGCGCCGCGCCATTCCCAGCGTTGCTTGATCGAGAGTATCGAATCCCGAGCTCGAGGTTAGCGAGAAAGAAAGAATGTTGCCTTGCCTGTCGATGACGAGACGCAGGCCGACGACACCCGTCAGCCGAAAGCGAATGGCCTCAGGCGGCCACGCCTTGAATTTTTCAATTCGGTCGATCACCCCAAGCTGCCAGGCGCGTACGGCATCCAGCTGCAGGGGCGCCGCCGGGCCGAGCCCCTGCGATGGCGGGAGCGCGGCAGTTTGCGGTTTCGGCGCCGGGCGACTTGGCAACGTCACCGGTTGCTGAGGCAGCGGTACGGGCAATAGCAGCCGTTGCGGCAATGATTGAGGCGCCACCGCCTGGTCAGGAGGCTTCGCCTGCGGTTGTGGCTTCGCCTCCTGCGCAGGCGGCTTGGGCGGCGGAGGCTTCACCTCCTGTACGGCTGGTTTGACCGGTGCGGTTGCAGGCGGGGTCTTGGATGGCGGCTGCAAAGGCGCGTTCGACCCCGATCCAGCTATCAAGGGCGGCAGATCGAGAAAGGCGGCGGGCGGCAGGGGTGGAGGTAGTTCGACGTTGGGTGCCGAGAACCGGATGATCGCCCAAGCAACGGCGACATGCAGCACGAGAACGGCAACGAGGGAGATCGACCAGCGGAGGATGACGGCGCTGTCCTGGCGATCGACCGGGTCCGCGGCGGCAACGCTCATTGTTCCTAGCGCGCCTCCAAGCCTACGAGTGCGATCTTGAGATAGCCCGCCGCCCGCAACGCATTCATCACTTCCATCAGTTCGCCGTAATTGATCGTCTTGTCGGCCTGCAGGAAGATGCGCTGGTTCTTGTCGCTGCCCGAGGCCAGATCGAGAGCGGCGGCGAGAGCCTTGGCCGCGACCGGCTTGTCCCCCAGCACCAGGGAGCGGTCTGCCCTGAGCGTCAGGAAGATGGGCTTGTCGGGCCGCGGCTGAGGATGGGCGGTGGAGGCCGGCAGATCGACTGCGACGTCGACCGTCGCCAGGGGGGCCGCGACCATAAAAACGATGAGCAACACCAGCACCACGTCGATGAAGGGCGTGACATTGATCTCGTGAGTCTCGATGAGATGGTCTGGCGCGTGGCGCAGGCGAAGGGCCATGGCGCTACCCTGCGGCCTTGGGCGGGGTGGCGGCGCCGGCGCGCAACCGATCGAGGTCACGCGAGACGAGCTGCAACACCGCCGCCGAGCCATCGGCCAGAAGAGCGCGATAGCCGGAGATGGATCGGGCGAAGTAATTGTAGATCACGACCGCCGGAATGGCCGCCACGAGGCCAAGCGCGGTTGCCAGAAGCGCTTCGGCGATGCCGGGAGCGACGACTGCCAGATTGGTGGTTTGTGCCTTCGAGATGCCGACGAAGCTGTTCATGATACCCCACACCGTTCCGAACAACCCGACGAAAGGCGCGGTGGCGCCGATGGTGGCCAGCGCATTCGTGCCGAAAGTCAAAGCGCGGCCGGTCGACGCCTCGATCCGCTCGAGCCGTGAAATGACCCGCTCCTTCAGGCCCTCGCCGAGAAGGTCGCACGACTGGTTCGCCTCTAAGACCGCGGCACCCACCAGTTCCGCGATCGCGCAGGACCGCACTTGAAATTGCTGTGCTGCTTCGTTCAGCGTCCGCGCGGCGCCGAGAATGGCAAGCCCATGGCGCGCCTGCCGCCTGGCACTCGCAAGTTCGAACGTCTTTGCCACCAGCACGGTCCATGTCACCACCGAAGCGATGGCGAGCAAGATCATCACCAACTTCACGACGATATCGGCCTCGACGAACATGCTCCAAGGCGACAGGTCACGGGGCAACAGGCCGATATTGACCATGCTCTTCGCGAGCGTACCGGTGCTGGAAGCATCGCCCGTCGACCCGCTGTCCTGGGCGAATGCCGAGGCCGCGAAGCCAACCGCGGCGAGCGCTGCGCAAACTGTGCTGAACCGTTTTCCAGTCATTGTACGCTCGGCAAGAAAGATACAGATAGCGAAGGTCGCACTCGGTCACTCCTGGAATTCGTGGCGTCGCCAAGCATCGCTCGCCGGCCAATGCCCGTGCCATGGGGCAGCGGTCGGGCGGCCGATGGCCCCCGGGGCGCAGCCGACACCCGATGGCCCCCGGGCAATACACGACCGCTCTCGCCGAAGCCAGAGCCAACATACCGGGGACGGGCCCAGATCGAAGCAGACCGGATTGGCCTTGAACAGGCCGCCAGGTTACGATTTGGCCGTGAATGAGCTTGGGGACCAGGCGCCGAATTCGCGCGCTCCGGAGGCAAACTTGAATGTGGACATCTGCCGTGCCGCCGGTCGGGTTTTGATTCTCGCTTCGCTGACCGCCGCTTTGGCGTT
>JBGPNG010000364.1:0-3226 GCA_041487395.1 Dongiaceae bacterium | reverse complement strand
CTCGAGCCAGGCATTCGAACTCAGGCTGAATCCGTAGCGTATCAGCGCATTGCCGGCGCTGATGGCACATGCGAAAAGAACGCACCAGCTGGCGATACTGCCGAGACGCTTATTGAACGCGTCGATCAGCCGGCTGAGCGCGAGAAGAGCAGTCATCGTGGGATTACTCGTCGCGCCATGCGAAGCATCGTGGCGCCGAATACGGTCTTCCCCCGCATCGCCTTATTCCCAGCCGTGCCGATGTCATTTAGTCTCGACAATCCCCGTTGGCCCGCGAAGTCTTACGCGTTCTTGGCCCTCGGGCAACGAATTCCATGGAGATGTCGATGCGCAAGGTAGCGGTCGCGGCAACGCAATTCGCCTGCGGGCCAGAGACCTCGGCCAATGTTGACAAGGCGGAGACTCTGGTGCGTCAGGCCGCAGGACAGGGTGCCCATATCGTCTTGCTGCAGGAACTTTTTGAAACGCCCTATTTCTGCAAGGACCAACGCCAAAATTCCTTCGCGCTTGCGCGACCGGCCGAAGGACACCCGACCCTCCTGGGCATGGCGGCGCTGGCGAAGGAACTGGGCGTCGTTCTACCGGTCAGCTTCTTCGAACGAGCCAACAACGCATACTACAATTCGATTGCTATCTTCGATGCCGATGGGCGCCACCTGGGCGTCTATCGCAAATCCCATATACCCGATGGGCCGGGATATCAGGAAAAATACTATTTCAATCCAGGAGATACGGGTTTCAAGGCATGGTCCACCGCCCACGGCCGGATCGGCGTGGGCATCTGTTGGGATCAGTGGTTTCCCGAATGCGCCCGCAGCATGGCGCTGCAGGGTGCCGAGATGCTGCTATATCCGAGCGCGATCGGTTCCGAGCCACAGGACCCAGCCCTCGATAGCCGCCAGCACTGGCGTCGCGTCATGCAGGGTCATGCCGGTGCCAATCTCATGCCGCTCATCGCCTCAAATCGCATCGGCCGCGAACAGGGCGAGAGTTGCGCCCTCACCTTCTACGGCAATTCGTTCATCGCAGATGCCACAGGCGGGATAGTCGCAAGCAGCGACGATCGCACGGAATCGGTCCTGACCGCGAGCTTCGACCTCGATGAACTCCAGGTTCGCCGGGCCGCATGGGGCCTGTTTCGCGATCGTCGGCCGGCGCTCTATGCCGATCTGCTCAAGGCCGACGGATCGCCCGCTGATCGGCCGGTCAATCCTGGGTGAGTTGACAAGATTGAGGTGGCGGGATTGATGTTGTCGAAGGTCTTGCCCGAGGCGGCGGCGACATATTTGCCGTTGATGAAGGCCTGGCTGCGGTAGTTCAGGGTGGAAGCCCGAGCCTTCAAGGATTCGAGGGACAAGGCAGCGGACATCGCAAAACTCCTGGCTGGAATGGGATGGGCCGGACAGTAGCCATCCGCCTGCCCCTGGGCAAGCAAGCGCCCCCGGCATTCTGTCACAGGGAGACTACGAGGCTACCGGGAGAAATTGCCGGCCGAGCTGCAGGCCTTGACCCTGGTAGTTGGAGCCCAGCGCGCCGCCATAGAGACGGTCGGGAACCGCGGCAAGTTTTTCATAGCGCAGCCAGCCCACGGTCTGGCCATGTTCGAGAACGAAGGGCACGTCGCGCGAGCGCACCTCCAGCACGGCACGGCTGCCCCGCCCGCCCGCCGGGTCGTAGCCAAAGCCAGGGTCGAAAAATCCCGCATAATGAACGCGGAACTCGCCGACCTGCGTATCGTAGGCGAGCATTTCGGCGGCATGGTCCGGGGGCACTACGACCGCTTCGCGGGTCGCCAGAATGTAAAAATCGGCGGGGTCGAGGACCAGCCCGCGCCCGGGTTTGAGCGGAATGGGATCCCAGAAATCGGCCGGGTCGTAAACCCCCTTGGCATCCACGTCGATCAGTTCGGAATGCTTCTTCGCCTTCCAGCCCACCAGCCCGCCGCGATCCTCGCCCTTGAGATCGAGGGTGACGGCGATGCTGTCGCCGCGCAGGCTCGCATTCGCGTCGTCGACCAAGCCGAATTGTTCGTGCAGGCGGCGCAACGCCGAGGCGCTGGTGCTGGGCGTGCCGCGGCGGAAGCGGATCTGCGAAAGGCGGGAGCCCTGGCGGACAATGACGCTGAACGTCCGGGGCGCAATTTCGGCGTAGAGCATCCCCTGATAGCCCGGTTCGACCTCGTCGAAGGCCCGGCTGCGGTCGACGATCAGGCGCGTGAAAATGTCGAGCCGGCCCGTCGAGCTCTTGGGATTGACGGCCGCCGAAATCCGGCTGCTCAGCTGCAGGCGCTCAAGCAGCGGCACCACATAGACGCAATCCTTTTCCAGTACCGCACCCCGGCGTAGATCGATCTCATGCAAAGCGAACTGCTGGATTTTCTCGGCGACGCTCGCCTGGTCGCCGGGTAGGAAGCTGGCGCGCACGCGATAGGCGACCGGCCCCAGGCGAAGATCGAGGCTTGCAGGCTGGATCTGCTCCGGACGGATATCCTCCTCCGCCCAGATCTCATGGTCGCGTACCAAAGCTTTGATCTGCTGATAAGGCAGAATCCCGGTGCCCTGTAGCGCCGATAGGGGCAGCGCCCCGACAACGGCGCCCGCCCCGCTTGTAAACAGCTCGTTCGTTTCAGCCATCACTCCACCTGCACGGCCGACATTAGCCGAGGATTCGCCGCTTATTCAAATAGATAAGATAAAATCTGTGCACAGATCACAAGGCGAGTTGCGCACAGGTCGCGATTGAAATCAGTCAGGTCAGGCGGGGGATTAGGAAGTTATCCCCATTGTTCCTTCCAACCCGGCGATTCGGCGAGCGCTTCTGTTCTATCTCCCTCATGCCGCATATCGGGCGACCTTCTCGACAAGCATGGCTGGCCAAGGGAGGGGATCGCTGTTCCGTTGCGCTCACGCTTTGAGTACGCGGGGTATGCGCTTCATATCCTCAAGCCCCCAAGGCTGGCGGAGGCATGGCTGCCGCGCCATCGTGATGCGCCCGCAATGAGGGCGGTACGCAAGGCCTTTCAGGGTGTGAATGTGCCTGCAGTAGTTAGGGCGCGGTCATCGAATTTAATTCGGCTCGGGGGTGGCCCGAAGATGGCGGTATGCCAACAGATGCCGCCGGGCCCTCGTGAGCAGTCCGTACGCCCACCGCATTCTGGTGCGCTTCAGCCACCGCCCGCTGGCTTGCATGTGGATGTAATTCTCGCAGGTCGCGCATGGGATATCCG
>JBGPNG010000363.1:0-3227 GCA_041487395.1 Dongiaceae bacterium | reverse complement strand
TGCCCTCCTTCGGCCTGTTCGACGACATGAGCAGCGCCAAGCGCTTCGGGCGCGTCATCAGCTTGAATATCGAGGCAACGAAATAGACCCTTGCCCATTTGCGCTGATCCCGGATCATCGGGGCCCGGATCATCGGTGAACGTTGGTCAAACCGTCATGAATCGGGCCACAGAAGAAACCGCAAAGATTTCGGCAATCCTCGAGCAAGCCGTCCTGGCCCACCAAACGGGGGCCGTCGGCAAGGCCGAGCAGCTGTATGGTCAAATCCTGGCCGCAAGTCCGCTCCATCCCGTCGCCACTTACAATCTTGCATTGTTGCTCATCGATTCGGGGCGCCCGCGGGCCGCCCGTACGAAGCTCCAGGCGCTCGTCAAGGCACGGCCGCGGGATGGTGCGGCGCACTACACGCTCGGCAAGATATTTCAAAGCGAAGGAGCGGCGACCAAGAGTCTGTTTCATTTCAGCCACGCGCTGGCGCTGCAGCCCGAGCGGCTTGAGACGTATCTGGAACTCATCGCCACGTTTGGCAGACTGCAACGTCTGGATGACGCCCGGCAGATCGCCGCTCAAGCGAGCTTGCGCTTCCCGGGGCGCCCGGAAGTTCCGGCAAAGTTGGGCGTCGTATTTTTGACCGCCGATCTGAAGGACGAGGCCAAGCGCCTCTTTCAGGCCGCCGTCGACATGAACCCCGGGTATGTCCTGGCCCTCTATAACCTCGCCAAATTGGCCGACGAACAGGGGGATCTGGCAACGGCCCTCAAGCTCTATCGAGAGGCGCGCGCGCTCGATCCGGCATCGGAGCCGGCATCCTTCAACTTCAACGAACTCGAGTTGCGGCTGGGTCGCGTCGATGCCGCGATCACCGGTTTCGAGGGCTTGCTCAGGCAAAACCCTCACGACGCGAGCACGCTGTCGAACCTGTTCATGGCGTCCCAATATCAGATCGGCACGAGTGCCGCCAAACTGGCGGAAATCCACAAGGCCTGGGACGCCGGAGTCGGCGATGGCCTGCATCCCGCCCAATGCCGGCATTCGGTGTCGCCGGATCCCGATCGGCGTTTGCGGGTTGGGTTGGTTTCGGCGGATTTGGGCGATCATCCGGTCGGGTACTTCACCATCGGCGCGGTCGAGGCCTTGGATCCTGCGGCGATCGAGCTGATCGCCTATGCCGGAACCGACACCGGCGATCCGCTCTCCCGCCGGTTCAAACGCCGCGTCCGCCGCTGGCACGATATCGCGGATTGGCCGGACGAGCGTCTTGCCGAGGAAGCGGCACGGGATCGGATCGATATCCTGATCGATCTCTCCGGACACACCAAGGGTTCCCGGTTGTCCGCGTTTTCGCGCCGGCCCGCGCCCATCCAATTGAGCTGGGCGGGTTACGTCGGCACCACGGGCCTCAAGGCCATGGACGGGCTCATCGCGGACCGATTCCATGTTCCGCCGGGAGAAGAGGCTCACTATGTCGAGAAGATCATCCGGCTGCCGGACGGCTACATCTGCTTCGATCCTCCGGCGGATGCCCCGGAGGTAACCCCGCTGCCGGCCGGAAGCACGGCGGCGCTCACATTCGCCAGCTTTCATCTGCCGGCAAAGATCAATGCTGCCGTGGCGCAGCTATGGGCACGCGTACTCGAAGCCGAGATTGGGTCCCGTCTCTGGTTCGCTTACGCGGGCTATGAAATGCCGGAGGTACAGACGCGCATCCGCGGCTGGTTCGCCGAGGCCGGAATCGCCGGCGAGCGGCTGCTATTCGAAGGGCGTCTGCCACGCACCGAACTGCTGCGACGCTATGCCAGCATCGATCTTGCACTTGACCCGTTTCCCTATTCCGGCGGCTTGACCACTTGCGAGGCATTGTGGATGGGGGTTCCGGTCGTGACGCTACCGGGCCAAAGCTTCGCCGGCCGCCACGCGTTCAGCCATCTCTCAGTCGTCGGCCTGACCGAGACGATCGCCCGCGACGCGGACGACTATCTGTCGATCATTCGCTCGCTTGCCGCGGATCGCGATCGCCTCGCCGCCCTGCGTGCCGGACTGCGGAAACGGGTTGCCCAGTCCCCGCTATGCGATGGCCCTCGCTTCGCGCGTCATCTTCAGTTTGCCCTGCGCGAGCTTTGGCAGGCATGGTGCGCAACCTCGCGTCATGGGCGACCCGACGTTCCGCAATAGAGACTTTTTCCTATCGCGCGAAAGAAATACCGACTAGGAGGTTTTTCGAACGTCGCGCGTGGCCAGCAGATGCCATCCTGCGCGCCGCGGGAGGCGACTATTACGCCGAGGAACCACATTCTCCCGCCGATGCTGATCGTCTTGGGGGCTCCTAGAGCCTGATCACATCGCGCGGAAGCGTATCCAGCATTTCGGAGGTAGTTTGCAGATTCGCTTGGCGTGAAGGCGTCGAGGAGCTGGCCGATGCGCCGCCGGGTTGCTTCGACAGTAGGCTCAGCAGCCTTGTGCAGCAGGGTCTTGAGCTCGGCGAAGACCTGCTCGATCAGGTTGACGTCGGGTGAGTAAGGCGGCAGGAAGAATGGCTTCGCGCCCCGTCGCGTTGCACCACCGAGCCGGCCAGGCTCAAATGACGAACGGACTTTACTCATCAACGGATGAGTCTTGAGGCTCAGGTCACACGCACGAAAGCGCCAGGGCGACGGCGAGCCGTCCCATTACCGCAAATTTGGTGAACTGCAGGACCCAGTACGCAGCCTCACCTCTACGATAGGCCGGGCCCTGGCGGTTTCACGGACTCTCTACTCTGTAGCAGGATGCCTGGCAACGCGTCGCGATAATCCTTTCCTTCGTGGGCGGCGATGAAATCGGTCAAGCGCTTGGCCTTCTCCGGATCCCTGGCCAAGGTTGCGATAACGGTGAGCGCCGCAGCGAAGTTGAAATCCCGGTAGTCGGCGAAACTTGGATCCCCCCAGTGCAGATCATCACCTAGGTGGAATGTCATGTGGGAGTGGGTCAGCATCAGGAAGCGCCGCGCATGGGCCACCAGATTGAACAGCAGGCTCTGCATGACACCACCGGCGCCGCAGCAACTGTCGTTGGTCGCGAAGCTCTCCAGCATATGGGCGGGAAACACGAAACAATCAAAGCCGGGATGGTCGCGTCCCGGTTCAGCCATGAAGAGGGGGGAGAAGGAGCGAAACCACGGCTCCACGTCGATGGTCCGTCGATTGATCGTGATGGCGTCATAGCCGTGGCGGATCAACTCGGCCAGCACT
>JBGPNG010000362.1:0-3228 GCA_041487395.1 Dongiaceae bacterium | reverse complement strand
CCCGAGGGGCGCATGTCGGTCATCTCGGCCTTGCGGGTGGCCATCTTCTCGACGACGGTGCCGGCGTATTCATCGTCGACATCAATGACGACGATTTCATAGGGCTCGGTGCGCTTGCCGTGGTCGTCCTGGCCGTAGAGCACGCGGGGGCGGCTGATGCCGAGTTCGAAGCCTTCGCGGCGCATGGTTTCGATCAGCACGCCCAGCTGAAGTTCGCCGCGTCCCGCCACTTCGAAGGCATCCCTGCCTTCGCTCTCGCGTAGGCGGATGGCGACATTGCCCTCGGCTTCCCGCAGCAGGCGGGCGCGGATCATGCGGCTCGTCACCTTGTCGCCCTCGCGGCCCGCCAGCGGCGAATCGTTGACCGAGAAGGTCATGGACAAGGTGGGCGGATCGACCGGATTGGCCTTGATCGGCTTGATCACTTCGGGATCGCAGATCGTATCGGCCACGGTCGTGTGCTCCAGCCCGGCGATGGCGACGATGTCGCCGGCTTCGGCAGTTTCGATGGGCAGGCGCTCGAGCCCGCGGAAGGCAAGCAATCGGGTGAGACGCGCATGTTCGATCACCCGCCCGTCCGGGGCGATCGCCTTCACATGCATGTTCGTCTTCGCGATACCGCTGTGGATGCGCCCCGTCAGCACGCGGCCGAGGTATGAATCGTATTCCAGCGTCGTCACCAGCATGGCGAAGGGTGCATTGGTGTCACCCACGGCCGGCGGCACATGGCTGACCATGAGATCGAAGAGCGGCGTCATGTCGCGCCTCTCGTCGGCCAGATCGGCCACCGCCCAGCCTTGCTTGGAGGAGGCGAAGAGCGTCGGAAAATCGAGCTGTTCGTCGCTGGCGCCGAGGGCCGCGAACAGGTCGAAGACCATGTCATGGACCTCGTGGGGCCGGGCGTCGTGGCGATCCACCTTGTTGATGACGACGATGGGGCGCAGGCCCAGCGCCAGCGCCTTCATGGTGACGAATTTCGTCTGGGGCATCGGCCCTTCGGCGGCGTCGACCAGAACGACGACGCCATCCACCATGCTGAGGATGCGTTCGACCTCGCCGCCGAAATCGGCGTGGCCGGGCGTATCGACGATGTTGAGGCGCGCATCCTTCCAGGCGACCGAGGTGCATTTGGCGAGGATGGTGATGCCGCGCTCGCGTTCCAGATCGCTGGAATCCATGGCGCGCTCCTGCACCTGTTGATTGGCGCGGAAGGAGCCGGATTGACGCAGCAGCTGATCGACCAGGGTCGTCTTGCCATGGTCGACATGGGCGATGATGGCGAGGTTGTGAAGTTCGGTCACGATTGCGGGTTCGCCCTAAAATTTAGACAATAGAAGTTCGGACAGCGGGGTTTCCGGACGCGCGCCGAAATGGCCGATCACTTCGGCCGCGGCAATGGCCGCAATCCGCCCGCAATCATATGGGTCGCGCCCGCCGGTATAACCATAGAGAAAGCCTGCGGCATAGAGGTCGCCGGCCCCGGTGGTATCGACCACATGGGCGACGGGCTGGGCATCGATCACATGGACCTGCTCGCCCACCAGGATTATCGAGCCGCGCGCACTGCGGGTCAGCGCTGCCACCTCGCAATGTCCGCGGGTCGCTTGCAGCGCCTGGTCGAAGCTTTCGACCTGCCAAAGCGAACGGATCTCCGCCTCGTTTGCGAACAGGATATCCACATGGTCGTGAACCAACTCATGGAACTCGGCCCTGTGGCGATCGACGCAGAACGGGTCCGAGAGGCTGAGCGCCACCTTGCGGCCCGCCTCATGGGCGGCCTTGGCCGCCTTGCGGAAGGCCGCCTTGGCGGCCGGGGGGTCCCACAGGTAGCCCTCAAGATATGTGACCTTGGCATGGGCGATCAGGGATGTATCGACATCCTCCGGGCCAAGCTCGATGCAGGCGCCGAGATATGTGTTCATCGTGCGCTGGGCATCGGGCGTCACGAAAATCAGGCAGCGCGCCGTGGGCGTGTCGGAGCGCGCGCTCGGTGTTTCGAAGGCGACGCCATTGGCGTGGATATCGTGGCGGAAGATGCCGCCAAGCTGGTCGTTGCCGATCTTGCCGATGAAGCCGCCGCGCCCGCCAAGGGAGGCCAGGCCCGCGACGGTATTGGCGGCCGACCCGCCCGAAACCTCGATGGCCGGACCCATGGCCTCATAAAGCTCCGCCGCGCGGGCGGCGTCCACCAGGGTCATGGCGCCCTTGGTCAGCCCCTGCTTGATGAGAAGGTCGTCACCGGCATTTGCCAATACGTCGACGATGGCGTTGCCGATACCGACGACGTCGAGAAGCCTCTCGGCCATGTTTGCTGTCGCCTGCCCTGAATTCGCGGCGGACTATGACGATGCGACCGATCCCTTGCAAGGCCGCCGCCAAGCCCGATAATGAGCCCCCAATTTCGCGGAGTCCGGCGTGTTTCAAGCCCTCGCCAAGGCCCTTGGCCAGTTCGGCGACCCCCGAATCCAAAAAATCGTCTGGAAAAGCCTGGCCGGGGCGCTTGCGATCTTTGCCCTGCTGGCCGTCGGGCTGTGGTTTTCTGCCGGTTGGCTGTCGGCCGGATTCGCCCATTGGTTCGACTGGCTGGCCCATTTCGGAACCCTGATCATCGCCGCGGTCCTGGCTTGGTTCCTCTTCCCGGTGGCGGTCACGGCCGTAGTCGGGTTGTTCCTGGAAGATGTAGCGGGCGCCGTGGAGGCACGCCACTATCCGGGCCGTCCGGCACCGCGGCCGCAAAGCCTCGGCGCCATGATCTGGGCCGGCTTGCGCTTTGCCTTGGTGGCCCTGCTGCTGAACCTCGCCTTGCTGCCCGCCTATCTGCTTCTGCTGCTGTTTCCGCCGCTTTACCTCTTGGTGTTCTACGGCGTGAACGGTTATCTTCTCGGGCGCGAGTATTTCGAACTGGTCGCTTATCGCCGGCTCGAAGAACGCGCGGCCGATGAAATGCGGCGCGCCTGCCGCGGACAGGTGATGCTGGCGGGAGTGGTGATCGCTTTCATGCTGACCATTCCCATCTTCAACCTGGTCGCGCCGATCGCGGCAACCGCCTTTGCCGTCCATCAGTTCGAGGCGATGCGCAAGGAGCGGCCGGCAACGCGGCCGTGATTTCAGGGGATCTAGGAAAGGGGGTTCGAGATGTTCGGCAGACGCAAGGACAACGACGGAACCGTCAAGACCGGATCGGACACGCCGGCGCCGACGGCCGAGAGTTCGGGCCCGCGCATGTAT
>JBGPNG010000361.1:0-3229 GCA_041487395.1 Dongiaceae bacterium | reverse complement strand
CTGGGCGATGCGATCATGGCCGGTGGTTCGTCGCTGCGCGATTATGTCCTGACAGTCGGCGTACTGGGTTATTTGCAGCATCGCTGGCGGGTCTACGAACGCGAAGGCCAGGGTTGCCGAAACTGCGATTGCGATATTGCCGCTACCGGGGGCATCCGGCGGATCGTCCAATCTGGCCGCGCCAGCTTCTATTGCCCGCGCAAACAGAAATAAATCGTTTCCGATGTTGCGGCAGCGGCTGGCCCACTTCCGGCGCGGAAAAGACGCGACGCGCCAACGTCAAACCAACGAAAATGTTGAGGATTGCTTCAATGGGCCCAAAACCCAGGATGTGGTTGACTAAACCCCGACCGCTCCCCACAGTTTGGTATGCTCTTACCAATTTCCACCAGCGGTACCAGGCCCCCCTTTTTCGTCGTCCATGGGCTTTTTGGCATTATGCCGCTGGGCTATCGGCTCGCCGAAGCGCTGGGACCGGACCAACCGGTCTATGCGCTGCACGCCGAGGGGTTGCAGGGCGTCTCGCACCGCAGCGTGGCGGAGATGGCCGAGGCCTATCTCCGCCAATTGCACGCCGTCAGACCCCGGGGCCCCTATCTGCTGGGCGGGCTTTGCGCCGGATCGCAGATCGCGCTGGAGATGGCGGCACGGCTCAGCGATGCGGGCGAAGAGATCGTTTCCGTTCTGATCATCGAGCCGAATGCCATCCTGCGGGTGAATTCGCCGTTGAAGGCATTGCCCGCGGCCATCGCAGATGCCGCCTGCGCGCAGATGCGACAAACATCGCGGGACTGGTTCGTCGAACATGCGCCGAATTTCTACGGGCTGCCGTTCGATTTCAACGAGCCCGGCCAGCTTGACCGTTTGGCCGTCACGGCGGTCGATCTGATCCTCGCCTTCGAGCAGCATATGCCCCAACCTTATGGCGGGTCGGTTGATATCATCGCCTGCCGGCAACGCGCGAATCTGATCGGCAATCCGAACCTGCCGTGGCGCCGGCGCGTATTGGTGGGGCCGTGGAGCCTGACGGCGCTGGAATGCCCTCATGAAGAAGTCTTTACTAAATCTCTGGAACGACTTCTGGACGCTTTGCGAATCTTGCTTCAAAGAATGCAGGATCGCCCGGGGGTGGGAAGGCAACTGCATTTCCCTGGAGACGCGATACAAGTTGGATAGCGCATGGCGGAGTCCCCGTCCGTACCGCGGAAAGGCCCATGGCAACAAACGAAGAGCTTTTCTCTCGCGACGATTTTGATCTCTTGCAGCCGTTCGTCGAACCAAAGACGCCGACCGAGAGCGCGCTGGCCCGCATTTGGAGAGACGCAATCGGTATCGACCGGATCGGCCTTGACGATAGCTTCTTCGATCTCAGCGGCAAGTCTTTCACCGCCGCCGTTATTTTTGCCCGGATCGAAGAGCGCTTCGGCTTGAAGTTGCCGATGACGCTGCTTGTCGAGGCGGGCACCATCGGCCTGCTCGCCCACCGCATCGAGACGATCGGGCGCCGGCTTGAGGCCGGTGCCACCAGGTCCATCGCGCAGTATCGATGAACAACCTCCGCGGAGTTCCGATCGTTGACGCAATGAAGAGCGCGCCGTTCGACTGTCTCGTCTTGTCGCCGGGAGAACTTGACGGCGGCGCAGTCGCCCTTGCGGCAGCGCGGGCCGGCGGTGTCGGTGTAGTGGATATCTCGCGCTGCCGGGCCACCGAGAGCGACGATGTCATGGCCCGTCTGCAGCGCCTGATCGCGCAGGCGCCCGAGGACTCGCGCATCGGATTGCGGTTGAACCTCGGCCAGGCCGTCTGGGCTCGGCCGATGCTGGATGCCTTGGCGAATCGACCCCATCTGTTGATTCTTCTGGGCGCGCCGCAGCCCGACGCGCTCGACCGTTTTGGCGGGGCGCCGGGGCGGCGCATTCTGGCGGAGGTGACCAGCGTCGAGCAGGCAACCGCCTGGTCGGCAGCGGCATCCGGCCTCGCCAAATCCGACTTCGGGGGAACCATCGTCGCGGGAAGCGAGGCGGCGGGCTGGTGCGGCGGATCGACCGGATTCATTCTCCTGCAGGCTCTGCTCAAGGCCGGATTTGCTTCGGTTTTCGTGCGCGGCGGACTGGGCGAACATGGGGCGGCAGCCTGTCGGGCCGGCGGATGCGCCGGCGTCGTGCTCGACGACCAGATCCTGCTGATGCCGGAATCGCCGTTGCCCGATGCCTGGCGCCTCCTTCTGGAACGGGCCGATGGCCCGGATGCAACCCTATTCGGGGAACATCTCGATTTGCGCTGTCGTCTGTTCGGGCATCCGGCCTTCGTCGCCCTCAGGGAACTTGCCGCGCAGGAGTCGGCGATCGATCTTGCCGCGGCCCCGATGGCCGAGCGCCGGGCATTCTGGCGCAGCGCCGTCGAGGCGCGGCTTCGCTTTGCGCCGCCGGGAAACGCCGTCTGGCCGATCGGCCAGTCGATCGGGCTTGCCGCGAATTTCCGCCGGCACTACCGCACGACGGGCCGGGCGGTTCAGGCCGTCATGGGGGCGACACGGGCACATATCGAGCTCGCCCGGAAACTGGCACCGCTTGGCGCCGGCGCACCTCTCGCCGGCAGCCATGGATTGCGCTTTCCCATCGTCCAAGGGCCGATGACGCGGGTCAGCGACAACGCCGGTTTTGCCAAAGCCGTGGCCGTGGCCGGCGCCCTGCCGATGCTGGCTTTGGGGGTGATGCCGGGGACCCAGGTCGAAGTTCTGCTGACGGAGGTCGCGGCTCGGCTGGGGACGCTGCCCTGGGGTGCGGGTGTACTGGGATTCATGGATCCCGCCATCCGCAGCGAGCAGTTGCTTGCCGTCAAGAAGGTCCGGCCGCCGTTCGCTATCGTTGCCGGCGGCCGCGCCGATATCGCCGAGGAACTCGAAGCAGCCGGCATAAGAACCTATCTCCACGTGCCGACCGCCGCGCTTTTGAAAAGCGTCATCCAGCGCGGGTTGAAACGCTTCGTCTTCGAGGGGCGGGAATGCGGCGGGCATGTCGGCCCGCTGGGCTCCCTGGCGCTCTGGGAGGTGATGACCGAAACCCTCCTCGCGCAGATTCCGGCGAAGAACGCGGGCGAGTTCCATATCCTCTTTGCCGGCGGAATCCATGACGCGCGATCCGGGGCCATGGTCTCGGCCTTCGGGGCCAGGCTTGCCGAGAGGGGCTTCAAGATCGGCGTCCTCATGGGCACCGCCTATCTCTTCACG
>JBGPNG010000360.1:0-3230 GCA_041487395.1 Dongiaceae bacterium | reverse complement strand
GCGGCGATCAAGAGCGCCGAAGGCAAAGAGGCCGAGGCGGAAAGCGTCGCCGCGGCATGATGGATTGGGACAAGCTGCGGATCTTCCATGCGGTGGCCGAGGCAGGAAGTTTCACCCATGCGGGCGAAGCGCTGAACCTCAGCCAGTCGGCAGTCAGCCGGCAGATCAGCGCGCTGGAGGACAGCGTCAGCGTGCCCTTGTTTCACCGCCACGCCCGAGGCCTGATTCTGACCGAGCAGGGCGAATTGCTCTATCGCACCGCCCATGAGGTCTTCGCCAAACTGGCGATGGCCGAGGCGCAATTGACCGAGAGCAAGGATCGCCCCAAGGGCCAGCTCAAGGTAACGACGACCGTGGCCCTCGGCTCGACCTGGTTGACGCCGCGCATGGGCGAGTTCCTCGAGGTCTATCCCGACGTCACCGTCGACCTGCTGCTGGACGATCGCGAATTGGACCTCAGCATGCGCGAGGCGGATGTGGCGATCCGCATGGCGCCGCCGCGCCAGCCCGAACTGATCCAGCGCCATCTGATGACCGTGCATATGCATGTCTATGCCGCACCCACCTACATCAAGCGCTATGGCCTGCCGAAAACGGCCGAAGAACTCGACAAGCACAAGGTCATCGTCTACGGCGAGGAGACCCGCCCGCCGGTGCCGGACACCAATTGGCTGCTGCGCCTCGGCACCAAGGGCGAGGAGCGACGGCGACCGAATCTGACGGTCAATAATGTCTATGCCATCCAGCGCGCGGCGGAAGCGGGGCTCGGCCTGGCGGCGTTGCCGGAATTCATGGTTCTGGGTAACTCGAATCTGGTCCGCGTCCTGCCCGAAATTGAAGGCCCGCGCATCGACGCCTATTTCGTCTATCCCGAAGAACTGCGCAATTCTAAGCGCATCCAAGTCTTTCGCGATTTTCTGCTGCGCAAGGTCGCCGAAGCGGAACACTAAGCCCGGGTCCATGTTCATATTAGGTGGGCCGAGGAAATTAAGGCCGGCAGTCAACGACATGCAGTAAGCGCATGGCACATCTGTAATTTTGACTCTGGTGGGGATTTAAGACTCATCTAAAGTCTACCGTGTGTTGTGTAGCAACACCTGTGACATTTCGGCAACTATCGTTGCCAACCGAGGTTTGAGCGCGATGCTCAAACGAAGGGTCTTCGGATCCTACGTCTCCCAGACGTGAAGCCTCCCTGTTTGACTTGCCGGGCCCTTCGGGGCCCGGCCTTTTCTTTTGAAGAGATTGCCTCGGTTCGGCGTACGGCAGAATCTGCCGCGGTGTGCGCTTGGGACGTCGGGGGGTCGGGCGAAAGACGCCCCACTCGGTTTGGCTGCGCTTTCGGGGCATGTTAGGAAGTGGGCAATGAAATCGGCGAAATGGCCGTCCTACGAGGTCGCGGATTACGAGATCGTGGCGGAGACGCCCGAACTGCGCATGGTGGTGCTGACGCTCGCTGCCGGCCAGGAAGTACCCTGGCATTGGCACACCAACTGCACCGACAGGTTCTTCTGCATGCAGGGACCCATGGTTGTCGAGACCCGCGCGCCGCGCGAGCTGTTCCAGCTCAGGCCCGGAGAGGTTTGTGCGGTACCGGCCAAGCGCCCTCACCGGGTCAGCGGCGAGAATGGCGGGCCGTGCAAGTTCAGCTTGCTCCAAGGCATCGGTGCCTACGACTACAACCCCGTGGGCGGATAAGCCGAGCTTGGACTGCCGTCTGCGTCACCTGAGCCCGGCTTCTCTTTATGCAGGCCATTTGAGCCGGGCATCAAACAGCTGCGCGCGCACCCAGCATGGCTTGCATTTGCGGCAACGCCCTTAGGCGCGCCATCAGTTCCACGGCCTGCGTGGTTGCTGCCAATGGGTGGTTCGGGGGAATCAAATTGAGCCATTGGCGATGGCCGGTGATCTCGGCAAGTACCTGCTTCAAGGACGCCGGCGTGGGATATGCCTGGAGAATCAGGCGTACCTCCGTCAGCTCGCGCTGCAGCTTGTCGGCTTGAGGCGTTGCCCAAGCGCGATGGACCGGCTGGGCCAGCGGCGCCGTCACATTCACGCTGGCCGAAATGCAGCCGACGCCGCCGGCGCGCAAATTGTCGAGCAGAAATTCCTCGCTGCCCGAGAACACGTCGAAGCCGGGAAAGGCCTCCAGGAAGGCCTTCGTGTTCGACCAGTCGCCCGAACTGTCTTTCAAACCTGCAATCCGGGGGCCGTAGGCCTTCGTCAGGCGGCGAATCAAAGGGATCGTGATCGGCACCGTCGACAATCTCGGGAAATGGTAGAGGTAGAGGCGCAGTCGGTCTTCCGAGACGCGCTCGATCACCTCGGCGAAGAAGGCGAAAAGCCCGTCTTCGCTGGGATTCTTGTAATAGAACGGCGGCAGCAGCAGGACATTGTCGCAGCCCGCTGCGAGCGTCGCCCTGGTCAGGGCAACGGCATCCGCCAGCGCGCAGGATCCCGCTCCAACGATGCATCGGGCCATCGGCAATCGGGTGGCGGCCATGGCCTCCACCAGCGATATTCTCTGCGCCAGGGAAAGCGAGTTGGCTTCGCCGGTCGTACCCAGCGGCGCCAACCCATCGCAGCCATTCGCCAGCAGCCAACGGCAATGTTCGGCGAACAATTTGATATCGGGCTGCAACGCCTCGGTGACCGGCGTCAAAACGGCGGCATAGACGCCCCGCGGCCTCGCCGATTCGACCTTCACGGTCTCCCTCCCCTCGTTGTGCGGGCGCCTTTTTTCGACGGAACTATATCAGCCGCGCAGGAGCCCCTGCATCTTTCTGCTGCGGGCAAAAGCAGCCATCGATATCCAGTTCTTGGCCTTCGGCCAGCCCGGGCATGACAAGAGCGAAGGCGCGCGGGGGCGGGGTGGTAATCTCAGGCGTAGAGCCGCTCGCCCTGCAGATCCTTGTAGATGTCGGCGACGAATTCGCCGTAGCCGTTGAACAGCAGCGTCGGCACGCGTTCGTCGCTGCCCAGCACTCGCTCGGTCGCCGGGCTCCAGCGCGGATGGGGTACCTCGGGATTCACATTGGCCCAGAATCCGTATTCGGATGCCTGGATCGCCTGCCAGAAATTGACCGGCTGCTTGTCGGTGAAAGTGAAACGCCCCAGGCCCTTGGCCGATTTGAAGCCATATTTCCACGGGGTTGCCAGGCGCAGCGGCGCGCCGTTCTGCTTCGGCGCCGGCTTGCCATAGGCGCCCGTCACCAGGAAGGCGAGATCGT
>JBGPNG010000359.1:0-3249 GCA_041487395.1 Dongiaceae bacterium | reverse complement strand
CTTGCCTAACTCCCTTGCCCCTGCCGCAGGCTCAATGCCACATGTCGCCGACGGCCTGTTTCTTCTTGGCCACGAATTCGCACAGCGCCTCGTCGACCGCCGGGTCGATCGTCGGCGCCTCGTAGCTTTTCAGCATTGACCGCCATTTCTGGTTGGCCCGACTCAGCGCATCCTTCCCGCCCGCGTCACGCCATTGCTCGAAGGAATTGTTGTCCGCGATGCCCGAATCCCAAAACGCGGTCTCGTAGTTGCGCAGGGTGTGGGCGCAGCCGAAGAAATGCTTCCCGGGCCCGACTTCGCCAAACGCATCGAGGGCCAGGCTGTTGTCGTCGAGAGCGATGCCGGCCAGATAGGTATGCAGCGCGCCGCAGAAATCGGCATCCTGCACGAACTTCTCATAGCTCATGACGAGGCCACCCTCGAGCCAACCCGCCGAATGCAGGATGAAATTCGCGCCGCAAACGACCGCGGCCTGCATCGATACGGCGCTTTCCATCATCGCCTGACCGTCCGCCACTTTGGACGCCGTGAAGGCGCCCGAGCAACGCAGCGGCACGCCCAGGCGCCGGGTCAACTGGCCGATGACCAGCGAGCCAAGCGCCGGCTCGGGCGTGCCGAATGTGGGTGCGCCCGAGCGCAGCGACATGGAACTCAGGAAATTTCCCAGGATCGCCGGCGCGCCCGGTCGCTCGAGTTGAGTAAGTGCGACCCCAACCATCGCCTCGGCCATCGACTGGACGATGGCGCCGGCGGTTGTGACAGGGCCCATCGCGCCGCCAAGGATGAAGGGCACAACGACGGCACATTGATTGGCCCGGGCATAGGCGCGCAGCGCTTTTGTCATGGTACCGTCGTAGACCAGCGGCGAATTGACCTTGATGTTACCCATGATGACGCAGTTGCGCTCGACGAATTCGGCGCCAAAGGCAAAGCGCGCCATCTCGATCGAATCCTCGGCCCGCTCCTCGGCGGTGACCGAACCCATGAAGGGTTTGTCCGAGTAGCGGATATGGGCGTAGACCATGTCGAGGTGGCGCTTGTTCACCGGGATGTCGACCGGCTCGCAAATTGTGCCCCCCGAGTGGTGCAGCCAGGGCGAGGCGTAGGCGAGTTTGACGAAGTTCTTGAAGTCCTCGAGCGAGCCATAGCGCCGGCCGCCCTCCAGGTCATGCACGAAGGGCGAGCCATAGGCGGGCGAAAAAACCAGGTCGCCGCCGCCGATGCGCACCGAGCGGGCCGGATTACGCGCACGATGGATGAAGCTCGCCGGCGCACTGCGCCGAATGATGGATTGCGCCAATCCCGCCTCGAAACGCACCCTTTCGCCCTGGACGTCGGCGCCAGCGGCGCGCCACAGCTCGAGCGCGCGTGGATCGCCGCGGAAGTCGAGCCCGACCTCCTTCAAGAGGATGTCGATTGCCGCCTCCAGGCGGACGAGCGCCTCCTCGCCGAGCAGCTCATATGTGGGAATCTGCCGGCGGATGCCGGCAATAATCTTTGGCGGACCGTTTGCGCCACGTCTTGCCCGACGCGCTTCGCGTCCGCCGCCTGCCCGCCCGGGGCGAGCAGGCTCCGTGGCGCTTCGTCCGGTTTCGCTCATGCCTTAAGCATCCTTGCCCTGCGCCGATCCCGCCTGAGCCGGCAGTCAGGACTTCATCAGCCTAGCTTTGCCTGCCCAGCATGTAACCTTTGAAAAAACTGATATTTATGATAAGTACAGTTTATGAATCGACTGCGGCGCGTGATCCCCAATCCCGGGGCGCTTTACAGTTTCGAAGCAGCGGGGCGCCTTAGCAGCTTCACCCGAGCCGCAGAGGAGCTCGGCGTCAGCCAGGCCGCCGTCAGCTATGCAGTGCGCCAGCTGGAGGACGCGCTGGGCGTGGCCCTGTTCTGGCGCCGGCACCGGCGCGTCGCGCTGACCACTTCCGGCGAACGCTTTTTCAATGACGTCTCCATGGGGCTCGCCCATATCCGAGGCTCGGCCGAGGCCTTGCAGCAGCAGCCGGCGGACAGTCACATCACCCTCTCCGTCTCGACCGCTTTCGCGAATTACTGGCTGGTGCCGCGCCTCGCCGAGTTCCGTGGACGACATCCGCAGATCGAGATTCGGCTGCAGACCACCGACAGGGATATCGAGCTGCCGGGCAATGGCCTCTCGCTCGGCATCCGGCGCGGTATCGGTAGCTGGGCGGGATATGAATCAATCCTTCTGGCGGAAGAATCGATCTATCCGGTGGCGAGCCCGCGCTATCTCGAAGTCGGCCCGCCATTGACGACGCCGGCCGATCTCATTCGCCATCACCTGATCCATCTGGAGGAGCCGATCCGGCCGCGCCCGACCTGGATCGACTGGTTCAAGGCGCAGGGCCTGGTCTACAGAAACATTGGCGATGGGTTGCGACTCAACGACTACGCCCTCGTCGTCCAGGCCGCTATCGCCGGGGAGGGCGTCGCCCTCGGCTGGCATCATATCGTCGGCCGCTTGGTGGATCAGGGTCTGTTGATGAAGGCGATCGACGCGACATATGCCGAGGGCGCCGGCTTCTATGTCGTCTGGCCCGACGCCGCGCCGCTGGCGGATCATGCCGCCAAGGTTCGCGACTGGATCATTGCTAGTCGCGGCTGACCTCGATGTCTCATCGAAGCGCGATCCATTTCCGCTCCGCCTCGTCTTGGTTGCGCGGGCGTCCGGCTCAATTCGGATTGAGAGCGATCCACCTCGTCAGATGCATCTCCGCCAAGTCAAAGCAGTGATAGTACATCTGCACGAACCCCATGATGAATTGCCACTTGCCATCATTGTCATCGATAGACAGGGCTTTCCGCGCATGAGCGAGAGCGATATCCAGCTAGATCGTCTTCGCCTTATATCGGCAGAGATGGCGCAGAATGCAGATCGGGCAATCCGGCTTGCGTGCCTTGCAGACATAGCGCCCGTGCAGGATCAGCCAGTGATGGGCGTTCAGTTTTCGGGCCGAGGGCACGACCTTCTCAAGTTTTCGCTCGACGGCCTCGGGGGTCGCACCCGGGGCCAGGCCGGTGCGGTTGGCGACCCGGAAGATATGCGTATCGACGGCGATCGTGGGCTGCCGGAAGGCGATGTTCAGCACCACATTGGCCGTCTTGCGCCCGACGCCCGGCAGCGCCTGAAGCTTCTCGCGATCGACGGGAACCTCGCCGCGATATCGCTCGACCAGGATTTCGCTGAGGCCAATGACGTTCTTCGCCTTGGTATTGAAAAGACCGATG